>NZ_JBNHEP010000226.1:0-49410 GCF_050015995.1 Dapis brunnea BLCC-M229
GTTAATTGATTATAACTTAAATCAAGCCGAGTTAAATTAGAGAGTTGACTGATTAATTCCGGGATACTTGTTAATTGATTATAACTTAAATCAAGCCGAGTTAAATTGGAGAGTTGACTGATTGATTCTGGAATACTTGTTAATTGATTACCACTTAAGTCTAATATTTCTAGCTGCTCTAATTCCCAAACATCACCAGGAATTTCAGCTAATTTTGCATCATTTTTACTAGAATAACTACCACTTAAATCTAATTTATTAAGCTTTTTCTCTTTAGCTTCTTTTATTCTTTCTTGAAAAAGCAGTGGTATCTGATTCTGTCGCTTTTTTTTAGGAAGATTCATAGCTCTATAAAATAATTTTTACGATTATTCTACAAGCTATACCTACAAACGCAAACCTCTATTTTCCGTAACCATTCGTCTGAAAAACAATAGACATCTTCAGAAAAAGAAAAGTAGGTAGACAAAACCAAGAATTTCGTTTATGTTTGTTTTTAGGTAACTTTCTTAAAATTATCATATTTAGGCAAACTTAACTATTGTCCAACAGTTGAAAAAAAAATCATGGGTACTAAACAAGCATCTATTTTATTAGGTATCTCCCGTCAACGTTTATTAGTTTTACTCGCTCAAGGAAGAGTGAAAGGAGCCAAAAAAAATGGTAGATTCTGGGAAATTCCAGTTTCAAGGAGCGGTATGCCTAGAATAATTCCAGCTCGGCGCGGTCCGAAAGGTATATGGCGCAAGCAACAATCTACCAAACCAAAAATGATTCATGTTAATCAAAGCAAAATCAAAGGTAATTTTGGTAAACCTCCCGAACAACTTGAACCTGTATTGTCAGTTAAGGATGGCGAACGCAACGATTATGGTTATGACTTATATATTCCCGGTCCTTGCCAAATCGTCTATCGACCTTACCAACCAGCAGATTGTGGCGCTCATCTGTGGATTAATACTTATGAGCCAGTGCAATTTATAGATACTCAATCCAATCCAGCTACTGCAAGGCAACCCAGCAAACAAATTTACATATAGTCTAGTTTCAAAAGCACTCTTAATCATCACAAAAAAATATTTATTCGCTTTGAGCAGCTCAACTGACAATAACTTCAGCTAATTTATCCTGTTTGTTTTTGGGAAATCATCACAGTATAAAGGTAGAAAATTTTGATTTTCCTGCTTCTACTAGAATAAAATCTATCCATATTCAATTTTTAACTTCTGACTTCTGACTTCAAAGTTCTTGTTGGGTTTCGGTTCCTCAACCCAACCTACAATTTTTAACTTCTAACTTCTGACTTCTAACTTCAAAATTATGCCCGATCGCTCACCTAAAAATAACTGGTACCAAGACCTAAACCTAGAAGAAAAATCTAAATGGTATGGTCAAATAGCAAATGCTTACAACAAAAGTAGACCTCGTTATCCTGAAAAATTAGTCAAACGTGCTATAGAAATAGCTCGACTTTCTACCGATGCCAAAATTTTTGAAATAGGTTCTGCCACCGGAACAGCAACAACTACCTTTGCCGAACTGGGTTTTTCTCTGGTGTGCGTCGAACCCAATGCAGCATTTTATCAAATACTCCTGAGAAACTGCGCTCCTTATGAAAAAGTGAAAATCATCAACACTACCTTTGAGGAATGGGAATTAGAAAAAAATCAGTTTGATGCGGTACTTGCTGCTACTTCTTTTCACTGGATATCCTCCGAAGTTGCTTGTGTCAAAACTGCTGAAACATTAAAAACTGATGGATATTTAATATTGCTCTGGAATACTCCACCCCAACCAACTCAAGAAATTTATCAGAAATTATTAGACCCAATTTATCAAACCTACGCACCAGATATAAAAGGATATGAAGCGATCACTACTCATCAAAAAAATATTAGGGGTCTGGGAAATAAAGTTATCGACTCTGGTAAGTTTCAAAACTTGGTTTCGGAAGAATTAATATGTGAAGTAACTTATGAAGTTGATGATTATATAGAACTTTTAAGCACCTTATCGCCCTACATCGCAATCGATTCAGAACAACGTCATACTCTATTTGCAAATTTGAGGATAACTTTGCACAATTATTATGGAGATACTATTAACCTTTCTTACTTATCTGCGCTTCAGATTGCTCAGAAGGTCTAATACCAATTTAATCAAAGAATTTTACCAAAAAAGTGGGTCTAAAGCCTCGCTCATAAGCGGGCGACTTTTTATAGATGAAAATAGTAATAAGTATGCTATCATATTATTAGTTTAGATCGGAATTATGAAAGCTAGATTTAAGTATCGTATTTATCCAACACCGGGACAAAAATACCGATTAGCCAAGCTATTTGGTTGTGTCCGTGTGGTTTGGAATGATAGTCTAGTTTGCTGCCAAGAAAAGTATACTTCAGGAGAACAGAAACCCATTAATTCTGAGCTACAAAAGCTTTTTATTACTCAAATAAAAAAACTGAAAATAGAGAGTGATTATCAGAAGTTTCTGCTATACCATTGCAGCAATCTTTAAATGATTTAAACCAGGCTTATCAAAACTTTTTTAAATCGACTAAAGGTCAGAGAAAAGGTAAACCTGTTAAACCTCCTAAATTCATGCATTAGAAAGTCAAAGCAAACTGCTAGGTTTACAAAGGGAGGGTTTAAAGTTGGTCAACACAAAGTCAATAAGAGCAAAAATTGGTGGGAGGCAAAAATTAAATATAAAATTATAATTTATTAGGAGTTAAAATATAGGAAATTAATGAATAATTTCCTATATCTATACCACTCTATATATTATATTTATCTGCAGTTAATTCCACTGGGATTAATCTACTTTTATCTATATATAATATAGCGTTTATCAGGCTAATGAGGTACACCTAATATTTATTTCTCTTGTATTCCCTGTTCCCTGTTCCCTGTTCCCTGTTCCCTAAAACAAACGAATTTTGTACCTTACAAGTGTGGGAATTGCTATAGTTTAATATTTAAACTACTAACCAAGATGAAAGGTCTCTTTGAATCAAATCTTGTAGCTTGAGAATATCTTCACGGTAGAAGTCAGTTAATAGTTGACGTTCTTCTGAAGAAAGAGGTTTGAGTTCTTTTCCTCCTGAATTTAAATTGACTAAGCTAGAGCGTAATTTTTGTCGCATTTCCAGAGGCATTACCACCTTTAAAACAGATGAAACTGCTGCTCTTACAGGATTTTTAGTTTTGATTAAATTATTCAGAGATTGGTTCTTCGGAACTGCAGCAACTTGTTGACGCTCAGAAGTATCTGGAGTAAAGTCACTATTTACTCCAATAAATTGATACATATCCTGCATCATTGCCGAGGAATCTTCAGACAAGTCATTATACAGATAAATTTTTACTCTTTCTTTACCAAAAGTATCAAAATAATACTTGAGTGGAGTATAGTAAAATCCTTTTTTAAGAGTGAAAGAAGTATCAGCACGAAATTTAACTTGTTCAGTTAAAGAATGAACTTTTTCTACATTTATTGAATCACGAAGGTGCATTAAATAGTCAGAATAAGCTCTATCTACTGGATTTCTGAGTATAGCTATCATTTTGACATCAGGAACATATTTAATAATTCTTTCAGATGAGGATTTATAATGAAAAAGATAATTAGGAGATACTTCACCAATAGCAATTTCATCCTGAACATTATTAAAAAGGTTGGAGTATTTTTCCCAAGTATCAATTCTTTTTGGATTTGGTTTCCCTTGAAAATTTTCCCAATCTCTCTCCAAAAAGTTTGTTTCTTTGACAGGACTCATATAAACTTGGGGATGCTGGTTTAAATATTGATAAATTGATGTAGTTCCGGCTTTCTCTATGCCTACAACTAAAAAATTTGGTAACTTCATTATATTTCTCCTAATATTTCTCCTAAGTTTAACTGATTCACCTTCTTGAAAACTAGACACGCGCTAGACATTTGCCATCGGTGAGGTACAAATGATTCATTGCTCACCCGTTTCAATGGGTACTTGCACAGAAAGTTGATGTTCGGCCCACAAACTATGGGGAGCGGATTCCCTCAAGGGCTTTCCGACCTTGAAAAAGTTGAGTCCTTGGGATACGATGTAGTTTAATAAAACTAGCAACTCATCGCCAATGACTCCAATAATGTTTGTTGACATCCTCCGGTCTCAACAAACATTTGGGGATTTTTTCTAACAATTTTAAGGCTCTACGACCAATTACTAAAGCAGCAGCAGTGCCACTGTTTAGACCGTATTTAGCCATATAATTAACCATTCCTATCACGGTAGTAAAAGCGGGATTGACTTTGATTAATTCAACTCCAAATCTTCTACAACATGACAATATAGCTTCTCTAAACATCCCTGTAGACAAGTTGGAAAGCATCTGATTATAAACTTTACTTTCCTCGCTCCGAGCAATGGATTTTTTCTTACTAAAATCTAGAGGCTCAATGGCAATAGCACATTCAGAAAAATCTGCTAATTTGAAAATTTGAGCGACAATATTCCTCATAGTTGCTTGTCGTTGCCCAGTAGTTTTATTTTTCCATTGGTAAGGTATTTCTTCTAAATATTCAATGTTGCCATCCCACTTAACATAAGTAACTGAAATCTCCTCAACATTAAAATCAATACCTATACAACCATTTTTTCTAGTATGAACTACTGGAATTTCTTGTACATAAGTAGAAAGATGTACATACCAATTATCCTGTTTATCCTCCCTGCGAAAAATAGAAATTGTGATTGGTTTTAAACTATTTATAGCATAATCTAAATTTGAGCTTCTAGATCGACCATTCCTATCTGAAACAGAAAATTATAACTGTATTTTCTGACCATGTTTATCCTGTAATGGTCTAGGTAGTTGAACTTGTAGTTGATACAATCCATCCTCTTGTAATAGGAAAACTTTCATCATAGTTCCACCGCCTGACTAAGATTTTCCCATGTTTTTCTTCTTTAGACCTCTTGCAAAAGTTTTAATTATATCAATTCAAGATCTAAAATCAACAATTTCATCTCCCTCCATACCTATTCCCTATTCCCTATTCCCTGACTTCTGCAAGAAGTCTTTTATTTATTCCTACGGAACCAGAATTACTACTTCCTACTTCCTATTACCAGTTAAGTGCTCCCAGTTAAGTGTTCCCTAAAACCAGGGAATTTTGTATCTCACGCTTTTTGGGAATTGCTATATATATAGTAGTAGTCATATTTTTGTTGTGAATAAAATCTCTTGGAATTAGGAAGCAACCATAATAATTTCAGAGTTTTGATGTATTTGGGGATTTTTGACAAATTTTAGATACAGGTTGCATCTTGGCAATTTATAACTATTTCTTAATTTCTGGTAATTCCGAAGTTGATTGAAAAAAATATGTCATAAAACAAATAAATTAGACGCTATAAATGAACTATTTTTAGAGTTGCTTGTTTGATTTTTTTTTATGCTGTTTGAGTTTCTTTTCAATTTTTTTGATCAGGGGTTTTGACTCTAAGAGAAAACCAGTGGGTTCATCATCATCATTTTCCTCTAGATATAATTCTAGGGTTTCTGATTGAGATTTATCCGTTTGCTCTTGCAGCTTTTTATCCAAGTTTAGTAAAATTTCCGATTGTGCTAATAGTAAATCATGTAAATCTATCAATCTCAAGCTGCCATTAGATAAAACTATAATTATAGGTTCATAAACATACTGTTTTGGCCTATTCAGTGCGGTGAGAGCTGCCGCATTAATTTGAAAATTTTCAGAAAGAACTAGAGGAGGAGTGCTGAGAAAATCTAACAATTTACGCACAGGACATCTATAATAAAGTTTTTTCTTTTCAGGTAATTTTATATATTCCAGGAATCTGATTTGGGAAATCATACCCAACATTTGGGTACTTTGAGTAATAATAACTCCCGGTAATTCTGGTTGTAGTCTAAATTTTTCAGCTACTATCTGTCCTAAAGTACCAGAATTAACTTGGAAATCGTGGGAAGGCAAGTTTCCAATAGTAGAATTAAGTGTAAGCTGAGTTAAGTTAATCATTGAAACTAATCAGGAATAAGCTATATGAAAAATATTTTATGAGGATATGTTAGCTTGGATTAATTTACGGTTAGATTCAACAATCTAAAATCTAATCGGTGTTTGATGATTGCACAAACAATACTCTTTGTCCTGCTCCGGAATAGTATTATGGCCATTTCATACAAGACAACTAGGGAAATGCCCAGTTTTCCACCTGCAAAACCAAGCTTAACTTTGCCTTTAAATACACTTGAGCTATTAAGTCAGTTATTACAACAGACATCTCAAGGTCTAGAAACGATAGTCATTACAGAAGATATATTTGCCACCACTCAATACCTGATGTTCCCAGGGGTAAAGTTCACAGCAGTTATTTCAAAGGAGTTTAATGGACTTTTGTGGGGCAAAATAGTTAAGGAGTTATCAAACAATCAAATCCAGAGAAGAGAACAAAAACAAAAAAATTATAATTTCCAATCTAACTCTTTTAGCTTTCCCTTGAAAAGGGGAAATGTGGAAAATTTACAATTCAATGTGGGTTTAACTTTTGACCCAAAAGCAATTCAAGTTTTTTTATACCAAATTATTAATCGATTAGAGAAAGACAAAAGTCAATCAATAATTATATCTCAACTGAAATCTAGAATAAATAATCTCAAAGTTAATAATGCTAATCTTCAGAGCGAATTCACCTTAAAATTACTTAAACTATTGACTTCTAGCGAAAATATAGATTCTATTTTACAGCTAGAAAATTCTAAAAAAAATAAACAAAAAAAAGATTATTCTGATCTATCAAATTTACTATCAATAAATGATTCAATAGTTAATATTCATGGCATATATACTCCTAATAATGAATTAGTCACAAAAACTAATTTACTACAAAATAATCAATTATCATCATCAGATTCAGGGCTGAATAATCAACATTATCCATCAGTATGTAAACCTATTGAGACAGCTCTACACCAACAAATAGAACAAGAAAAACTCCTAAATCAAGTTACAACTAAAATTCGCCAAACTTTAGAATTACCAGAAATTTTATCAACTGCTGTGGAACAGGTAAGAAACTTTCTCAAAGTTGAGAGATTATTGATTTACCAATTTAATCATCCTTTATTCTTAACAAATAATATTACAGTAGTAAATCAAGAAAAAGGCTCGGTAAAGTATGAAGCTTTGGCATCCAATGAAATTTATTCTGTATTAGGTTTAAGTGAGGCAGAAAACTGCTTTTTTCCTCCTAATAGTTCTATAATTAAATATAGTAAAAGCTCTGTTCATGCCATACCTGATGTCGAAATAGCTTATGCTAAATTTCCTTGTCTACTAGAATTGATGCGACAACATCACATCAAAGCAAAATTAGTAGTACCAATTATAGTCGATGAAAAATTGTGGGGATTATTAATTGCCCATCAAAGTTCTGAGCGAGATTGGCAAGACAATGAAAAGAGATTTTTCAAAGAAATTGCAGAACATCTAGCGATCGCTATTTATCAAGTTCAATTATATGCAGAATTGCAAAGGCAAAAACAAACTTTAGAAAAACGTGTAGTTGAGCGAACACAAGACCTTTATGATGCACTTCAAAGTGCAGAATCAGCTAATCGTGCTAAGAGTGAATTTTTAGCGACAATGAGCCATGAATTACGCACCCCTCTGACCTGTGTTATTGGTATTTCTTCAACTCTTTTGCAGTGGTCTTATGGTAATAGGGGAGCAAAAATTATGCCAATACAAAAGCAAAGAACTTATTTACAAACAATCCATGATAGTGGTGAACATCTCCTGGAGTTAATCAATGATATTCTAGATTTATCTCAAGTAGAAGCAGGCAAAACAGTCTTGAAAATTAGTGAATTTTCTTTATCTAAACTCAGTTATGAACTTTGGCAAAATTTTAGAGAAAAAGCTGAACAAAATGAAGTAAAACTAATTTTTGAACAGGATGTAAATCCAGATTTAGATAGATTTACGGCTGACCAAAGAAGAATTAAACAAATTCTATTTAATCTTCTCAGCAATGCAATTAAATTTACTCCTAGTGGCGGAAATGTTAGACTTAAAGTAATGAGAGATCAAGAAACAGCAATTTTTCAAGTAGAAGATACTGGCATGGGAATTTCTGAAGAGCAACAACCACTATTATTTAAGAAATTTCAACAACTAGATTCTCCTTATAATCGTCAACAAGGTGGTACTGGTTTAGGTCTAGCTTTAACCAAGCAATTAGTTGAACTTCATAGTGGAATTATTGAAGTAGAATCTACTGTAAATATTGGCTCTACTTTTACAGTTAAACTGCCAGCACAACCACTCAAATTAGCAAATGAAAAACTTAAACAAAAAGGAGAAAGTACATCAAATATTTTATCCTTACAAGGTACAGTAGTATTGATTGAACAAGAAGAAGATATTGCCACAATCATTTGTGATATTTTGACAGCAGCAGGATTAAAAGTTGTGTGGATAATAGAAGGTTCTACTGCTGTGGAGCAAATTATTTTGTTGCAGCCTGTTGCTGTAATTTTAGATATGCACTTGCCAGGAATTGATAGTGTAGATATTATTCAGCAGTTATGCACAACAAGCAGCACTAAAAATATTAAAATTTTGGCATTAACTAATTTTAATACTGAAATAAATCGAGAATCTTATTATGCTGCAGGTGTGGATGAATGTTTGACTAAACCAATTAATCTCGAATATTTATTGAGTAAAATGATAGCATTAATAACTAATTAAAAAAAAGTTAGAAGACAGAATAAAACAGATATAATTCAGCGGAGTTTACAGAAGTAAAAATGTTTTAATATACAGACTTCCACCGATTAATTATCAATTAATAGAAGCCATGAGGGAGAGAGAAAAAAACAGACTAAAAGCTATTTGTAAGTACAATAAAATAGCCCTAAAATTATCAATATTAATTACTACAAATTACTACAAAATAATTATTTAATTATGATTAATAAACATTCTAATCTACTATTACCAAAAGGTTTAATAGTTTCTTGTCAAGCTCCCACTAACTCCCCTTTACATCATCCAGAAGTTATTGCTGCAATGGCACAAGCATCTATAAATCAAGGTGCGGTGGGAATTAGAATAGATACCCCATCCCATATTCGGGCAGTGCGACAGAGAATTACTCAGCCCATTATTGGTTTGTGGAAGCAACAAATACCAGGATATGAAGTTTATATTACCCCTCGTTTTTCCGATGCAGTAGCGATCGCCGAAGCTGGAGCAGATATTATTGCTATTGATGCTACTCTCAGAGAACGTCCTGGGGGAGAAACTTTAGGGACATTAATTTCCCAAATTCATCAAGAGTTAGGAAAAGCTGTAATGGCAGATGTAGATACTATACAAGCAGCAAAACTAGCAGCAGCAACAGGTGCGGATTTTGTTGCGACTACTCTGTATGGTTATACTGAGCTAACAAAAACAGAAATTCCCCCTGGTTTTCAACTATTAAAACAGATAGTAGAAAATTTAGCAACGCCAGCAATTTGTGAAGGGGGTATTGCTTCTCCAACAATGGCAAAAAAAGCTATGAATTTAGGAGCTTATGCTGTTGTTGTAGGAACTGATATTACAGGAATTGATAGTAAAGTTAAAGCCTACAAAATTGAGATAACTTCTTAAAAGGTATATTTATAGCGATTTTCACATAGATATACAAAAGTGGGTATTCGCAACTTCAAAGTATATTTCTATTCCCTATTCCCTATTCCTTACTCCGCAATAATTTTGTAGTCTAGTTAAATTAAAAATGCTGTAACTAATAGACCTAATACCATTTCTCAAAAAGAATGCTATACCCGATCGGGTGGGGAAGTGTGGGGAGTGTGGGGAGTGTGGGGAGGAGTAAACATAAGAATAATAAACATTAACTGGGCTATTTTTAGCAAAAAAGTGATTTTCCCTGTATTAATTACTTAATAACTGAAGTGCGACATAAGTATAGCAATGCTTTTGGGAATTGGTATAATACCAATTATCCAAAACTTTGTTATACTTGGATTTTATATTTATAAATACTATCTATTGACGTGATATAAGTCTTTAATAATATTTGTTATAGAGACTAGCAAAAAGTACCCTTCGTTCCTATGAATAAATTTTACTCCCCCTCCTCAAAAAATATGGTCATTGGCCAATAGAATTATTAGATAGTCAGACACTATCTGAGTACCTATTAGAACTAACTCATCTCTCATATACTACTCATAACCATCATCAAACAGTCATTAATGCCTTACTAAACTTTGCAGTAAATTCCAACTACATAAAAACAAATCCTATTAGACAATTACCAAAGCGAAAACCAGAGCGAAATAGGGATGAACATAATACTGACCAGGTTATCCATTATAGTTATTTAACTTAAGAATGAGACATTAAGCTACACAATAATTACGGATAATTTCATCTAAATATTTATGCGCAGGAGCATACATTCTGGCTCTCTTTAATGCAGGTTTTTCATGTTCAATATCATTTAAATCAGGAGAATATTTGGAGAGAAATATTACTTTATGCCCTGCCTCTTCTAACATTTCTCGTTCTTACATTTTTGCGGTGGATTGGAGCATTATCCATGATTAAGACTGAGACAATTTCTAATGATGGTAACAAATATGCATGATAACCATCCTTCAAACCCTTCTGCATTCAAAAGAACTGTGAATATCATTGGGGCTATTAAGTCATGGATTTCTTTTTCTTCTCCCTCCTACTAGATTTTCTCTTTTTCCTCGAATTCCAAAGTTGCTCTCCATAAATTTTATTCCCTCTTTTTGACTGAGCATAAATACAAGTACTTACCTCTTCAAATCCTGATTCATAAATATATACGCTTACTGTTACTTCCATATATTTTTATTAATTATCCCATGGTTCTATAATACTTTATTCTTTCTTCTCTATTTCTTTCTTGATAACGAAGTTCTTTTTTTTTTCTAGTTATTTTCATTTTTTTCAAGGCAGTCCAGATTGCCGTTGTACTAACTTCAAATTTTTCTGCTATGAGTTTTAATTTTACTTCCGGATTTTCCTTTATATATTTTTCTAATTCTTTCGAGTCTAGTTTTCTGTAACGATACTTGACCTTTGTGGCTTCAAGCTTTTTCCTATCTAACCATCTATATATGGACGCTCTTCCTCCAAGCAAATACTTTTGCTGCTTTGGTTATCTTCCCACCACTTTCTATGTAATCTATTATCTTTTGTCTTAAGTCTAAGCTATAAGTCATTCTTTAAACTACCCTCAATTCTATTTGAGAATTTTACTTCATTTTTGTCTCATCCTTAAGTTAAACGACTATATCTAATTAAACAAATGCTACCCGATTTGATATCCTACCAGATTTGATAAATTTTTGCTACAGGTGGTTGGGCTACTGTTTAGAAGTCAGGAGTCAGTCGGACTGAGTTAGGAGAAATAAAATTTAAGCATTTTTTGTCTTCATCCTCTATTTTTAGTCAAAGAAACATTAAAATAAAACCATTTTTACCCAAGCTTATTTATAACATTCTTTTTTCACCCTTGGTCTAATGATTTGATCGTAGTTTAAGAGATTTTATTTTCTGTAAAACTTCCTCTCAGAAAAAGTTTATTTTTGTTAAAATCTTTAGTAACTATTCACTTTTAGTTAATGTAAAAATGTCGTGAACTATACTACGAACTATGAGCCAAAAATATATAATGAATAATTGGTAATTCACCACAGAAAAAATACACACAAAAAGTGGTTAATCTTCCGGAGGAAAAGCAGGGTGCAAAGAAAAATAAAGATAAAACACTCATGCAGTAACAATGGCTCAAGATTTTGGTTTATATTCTAAATTTCCCCCTGTTGCCAGAACCCCTGGGCAACAAACTAGCTCAAAACATCATCGCTTGGTACAAGCATTCATAATGATGCTAGTGATTACCAACTTGATTGGAATCAATGCTTATCGTATAGTCCAATTACAATTAGTTCAGGGAGAATATAACCGGGAACGTGCAGAAAACAACCGCATTCGCCTAATGCCAGTAGCAGCAAGTCGTGGCACAATTTATGATCGCAAAGGCAGAATATTAGCAAGTAACCGTCTCTCTCGCTCTGTATATTTATGGCCTCAAGAATACTCAGCCACAAAATGGTTGGAGGTGGCAACGGAACTTAGTCCAATTTTAGATATTCCAGCTACTGATATTATCAACAAATTAGAGGCAACTGGCTATAACTCGCCCTTACCAGTCAGAATTACCTCAAATATCGATCGCACTACTTTCGTAGCATTAGCAGAAAAAACTGGTGAGACAAGAGGGGTAGAAGTTCGTACCGAAAATATTCGCCACTATCCTAATGGTAGTTTAGCAGCTCATTTGCTTGGATACACTGGTGAAGCAACCAAAGAAGAATTGATCGCTAACCCCAAATACCCAATGGGAATGATCGTGGGGAAAATGGGAATCGAACGTTCAGCAAATTCTGCATTGGAAGGGGTTTGGGGTAATCGTTTGATTGAAGTTGATGCTAAAGGTAAAGAAATTCAAGAGTTGGGAGTAGAAAACCCCACTCCAGGCAAACCAGTAAAATTAACCATCGATATTGATATCCAAAAAGCTGCAGAAAAAGCCCTGGGAAATCGCCTGGGTGCTGCAGTTGCCATTAATCCTAAAACAGGGGAAGTATTAGCAATGGCAAGCGGACCTACATTTAACCCCAGTATATTCGCAGGCCAAATAACAAGGGAAAAATGGCAACGTCTCCAAGGTGCAACCAAACCTTTTTTGAATCGCGCTCTTCAGGGTTATCCGCCAGGAAGCACTTTCAAAGCTGTTACTTCTGTGGCAGCACTCCAGTCTGGCAAGTATTCTCCTAACTCTAAAGTGGGAACTTACAATGCTGTGACTATTGGTGGTATCACCTTTAACGAACATAGTGGCGGTTATGGAGTAATTGGTTTTCGGGATGCTTTAGCTTACAGTAGCAATACATTTTACTATCAAGTGGGTGTAAAAACTGGTCCTGAACAAATTTCTAAGTGGGGGCGAGAGTTAGGTATTGGTGGCAGTATTGACTTAAAACTATTCGGACTAGATGGTAATCATGGTCAAATCCCTACTCCCAAGGAAAAAGAAGAAATGTATGGGGAAGCTTGGCATATTGCTGATATTGTTACCATGGGAATAGGTCAGGGTTTGGTATTAGTCACACCTTTAGAATCTTCAGTGATGGTAAGTACGATCGCTAATGGTGGGTATCGAGTGCAGCCTCATTTATTGGCTTCTCAAACTAATACTGCTGCTACTAAATCAATCAAGACTGGGTTAAAACCTTCAACTATTAATACAGTGCGAGAAGGATTAATTGATGTAGTCAGGAAGGGTACTGCTCGGTGGTTAAATGATGGTACTATTCCATTATCTGGGGGTAAGACAGGTACAGTGGAACTTCCAGGGCAACCTGATAATGCAATGTATATAGGTTTTGCACCTGCTTATAATCCTGAAATTGCTGTAGCGGTTGCAGTTGAAGGTGGTGGTTACGGTTCGGTAGGAGCTGCTCCCATTGCCAAAGCAATTTTTGATACCTATTTTGCTAATAAAGGAAAATAGTAAATCATACCAAAGCAACTTGGGGAGTTTACCTGATACAGATGATATCAGTTCTCCCTTAGTAACCTACTAGACTTAGCTAAATATATACCTGTTAAAACTACAAAAAAAGCAGCCCAGTTAATAATCCCTAATCTCTCTCGAAAAATAAACCAAGCAAGAATGGCTGCAATAAAAGGCTCTAGCAACAGAAATATTGAGACAAATCCCGACGACAATTTATTGAGGGTGTAAGTTACAATTTCGTGCTGACAAACCAATTGCCCTAATAATATTGCAGCCATCGATCCATCAACTGTAGGAGATTCTGTACCTCCAAAACCAACAGTTAAATCCACGTTAAGAAAATTCCAATCTTTGCCCTTATAGTAAAGAGTCGATGGGGGTTCAACATGTTTTAATTCATAGACTATATCCTTTTGTTTAAACTTATCCCAAAAATACAATGGTTTCTCTGGATTAGTAGGAGCAGGAAAAGGAAATTTTATGGATTTTAGTCTCTCGCTCAGAGTTCTAAATTTATCTAAGTAATTGCTATCTATAGTTTCCAAAATAATCCTATCATTTGAGTTTGTTTCCATAGCAGCTAACCTCTAATGTATATTTACTGTATATTTACAAATTGGTTCTAGCATATAAAACTTAATATTGATTTTTAAAATCTACTCCTACATTCTAAATAAATCTGAAACCACTGGAATTAATATTATCAAAACTACTAAATTTTTAATATGGATTACGAAACCGGCCGTCAATTTCTCATTGACCAAGGAACTGCCCTAGAAACCAAAATTAACCCAGATGCTTTTCTCATGCGTCTCGACCAAGGCAAACCTCCCATTCCCGGTCAAGTAACTAATATTTTGTTAGCTCTAAAAATTTCTTTTGAAACATTACAAGGCGACCCCCTTCTAGACCGAGAATTAGTTGCTGGATTATATTTATTAGCAATGGAAAGCCTGAAATTATTTGAAGCAGGTAGACGAAAAAGAGTTATGTGGCCACCACTTTTAAAAGAAGATATCGAACGAATTACAATTGCAGTGAAAAATATCTTTTCTAGAGTTTTGTCTGAAGCAAAATAATACTTCATCGGTAAGCATTCAGCTATTAGCGGTCAGCTCTCAGTTTTTTAATGAATGAAGCAAGGATTCATTATTATAATATGGTACTCGCAAAAGTGGTGCATAGTAGAATTTGTATTTTTCCAAATATTTTTAACCAACACCATTTAAGCGAGTTTTACCAAATCATCAAATTTGCCCAATTTTTTACTCAATAAATTACAGTATAGACAGCTATCTATGAACTTTCCGCTTAGTTTTATTATGCCAATAAGCAGTCATAATTTTAGGATTTGGCAACCCATTAACACAGACAACTCGTAATCCCCGCAGTACATCTATAAACCTACTATAAGGAGTTCTGCGTAAATTTTTATCGGTCAAAGTATAAGTCACAGCTCCATAACTAAATTGTCTACTTCCATAAACTATAGCAACTTTAATCATGGGTAAACTAATAGCACGTTGTTGTTGTCGGCGCTCTAAATGATTAGTATCTTTAGGATTATGTACTGCGGAAATAGAACCTAATTTTTCAATGTTTAGGTCATTTTGAAGTAATAGACTGAGTTGGTGGTTCATATTCATTATCCTTGTTCAGTAAATTTACTAAGAAAATCACAAGCAAAAATTTAACCATAGTTGAATTTAATTTGGGTCTAGAAATAGACTAATTTTTCTGCAAAAAACACACAATAGATGGAACAGCTTATTAAAATCTCTAGAGGCAGAGGTAACTGTTCCTGATAATGTTCTAAATAAATTTTCAGAGGAGTGAAAAATAAATCCCGATAAAACCTACAAATAGAATAAATAGACTTTTTTATCCTTTAATGGGCAAAAGGATTAATTTATTTTTCTTCAGAAATACTTAGACTACTCAATCCAGCTTAACAAAGATGGCAAAAGCATACAAAAGTGGTAAATCATGCTACACCCTGTAGTTGCCAAAAATCGGCCACTCATTGTTGCCACTGGTGCCAATATTTCATAACTTCATCTGGTTCAAATCAAGTGGCGATTGTTTCTTGGGGAGTGGTAACTATTAGTAAAGTGTTGTTAGGTCTGAGGCCATATTGACGATTAATTGCCCCAGAATAAGCTGCCAGTTGTAACGGTTCGTCAGCAAGAGGTTTGATTCTATTAGCAGATTTGAATTCAATGATGCACGGGATATTGTAGAAACTGGCAACACAGTCCACCCTACCGGAATAACCTTCATAGTAATGGAAAACATGGCCTTCTAGGAGTTTAATTTTGTGAATGTTTTCTAAGAAAGGTAAAATTTTATCCCAATATGTTTCGATAGTGGAGAGACAGGATATAGGTTGATTTTGGAGATAGTTTTGGATTTGTTGATAGATAAGAATGCCACGAGTAAAATAATTAAAATTAAAGGTTTTCCAAGAGATAAAAAAGCGAGTGCGTAATTCTGGGGTCTCCCCAGAATGTAAGACGCACTCAAGAAAGTGACATAAATTTTTTTCGTGAGACTAGGGCAAAATTCTCTGAAAAACAAAAATTTACTGGGGATAAAGCCTATGTGGGAGAATCAGCGATAAAAACACCTAAAAAAAAGCCCAAAAATCAAGAATTAACCAGCCAGGAAAAGTCTCAACCAGGAAGACCTTGCTGCTGAAAGAATAATTGAGCGAACATATAATTAGATTACTAAAAATCTTTCGGGTAGTCCAAGAAAGATTTAGACTAAATCCTGAGAAATACGCGCAAATAATTAAGACTATTTGTGGCCTTGTTAGATTACGAATAGGTAAATTTATTTTGTAGTATTAAACCAACCTTGATAGAGATGTCAATTATTAAATTAATATGGCTATTCTTGAGCTAGTTTTTAATAGTAAGTATGTATAAAACTGAGTTTAGCGTGAAAATTAACTATCTTAAGCATTTGCGTTGGCGGAGCCTAGCGGTAGCTACATCGCTTCCTGAAAGATAGTTATAGTAAGTGTTCGACTATTTTCAGAGATGTCTAATAAGTTACAGCCGTGACAGTTGTATTCTATATTAATGAAAACCGTTATAAATTAGAAACCTCTTTGATCCCAGAATTAATCAACAGATGGATTGACTGAAAACATTGAAATATCCAACGTAACCTTGGTCTATTTGTGGGACTACCTAATTGATTTTTCACAGTAGAGTGCCGGAATGTTAAAGTTTGACAATTGGCATTGACTTTCACGTATAAACCAATAAACACAAACCCATAATTAACCCTAAAGCTTCACTCTGGTGAGATTTTAGAAAGACACTATCAGTTAAGAAAAGAGGGTATGCGCAGAAACCTAAAACCTCTTTCTACTTTTTGGGCATCTGGTATACAAGCAAATTTTTGAGATGTTAATCTCCGCATTTTTTTGTGAGCTTCTACCTCTTCATTTTTAAATTTTTTCTCCAGATGTTTTAAATCTGATTATAGACGTTTTTGACTTTCTACTACTAACCATCTTTGAAGAATTCCGGCATAAGTCTTTTCCACTAACTTCAGCAACTTCTCCTATTTTGCAGCCTTTAGCTAACAGTCAAAGGATTTGCAGTAGAGTAGTATTGTTTGTAAAAGCGGGTAGGGGGAATCGAACCCCCATCATTAGCTTGGAAGGCTCTACCCTAATTTGCTGACTTTAATTGCTATATGGTCTTTCCAGTAGTTAAAGCTTTCTTAAACTGATCTACTTTGTACAATTTTTTGTACACTTCTGCCTTAGCTTTTATGGAAGAGTTGAGGTATTTTATGAGTCTAAATAAGGCCCATTTTCTTCCTAGAGGTATTGCCCGACTAGATTCTTGTGAAGGCCGTTTACGTGTGCGTTTTCCGAGAAAATTGTTTGGTAAAGACAAGACTCTTTATTTAGGACTACCTGACTTACCTAAATATAGAGCGATCGCTGAGGTTAAGGTTGAGGCTATCAATACTGATATTGCTTTAGGCCAATTTGACTTTACGTTAGAGCGTTACAGGCCACAGCAAAATAAACTCCTACAAATGCCTTCTGTGGACAAACTACACCATCACAAGATTGAAGAGGCCAAATCTCAGATTTCTTTAGTAGAGTTATGGGACAAATTCTATGACTATGGGTTACCTAAGTGGAAAGAAAGCACTCAAGTCTATTTAGAGACTACCGTCAGGCGATGGTTAGAAAAGGCTACTGCTGAGGTTAAGACTGCTGATAATGCAGTGGAATTGAGAAGCTTTTTGTTATCCCACACTTCCGAATCTATGGCCAAGCGGGTTTTAATTTGGATTAATGCTGCTTTTAATTGGGGGTTAAAACAAAAATTGGTATTTGGTAATAATCCTTATGAGGGAATGTCCAATGAGTTAAAGCATAATTACCAGAAAAAAGCTACACCTCTGGCTTTTACTCCAGCAGAGAAATTAGCAATTCTAGAAAACTTTGCTCAACACAAGGGCAATTGGAATGGTCGGGGAGTAACTGGCAAGGGCTACAATCATTACTTGCCATTGGTGAAGTTTTGGTTCCTGACTGGGTGTCGTCCCAGTGAAGGTATTGGCTTGACTTGGGGTGCTGTTGACTCAGACTATAGATTTGTGGTGTTTGCTGGTGGAGCAGTACAGTTGTTGTCTGGACGAATTGTTAATACTACTAGCAGTAAGAATAACAAGGTAAGACGGTTTCCAATTAATGAGGAGTTGAGAGGTCTGTTTATGAGTATTAGGCCAGAGTCAGCACAACCGAGTGATTTGGTTTTCCCTAGCTTGACTGGTAAGGTCATTGCCTATAATAATTTTTGCCACAATGCTTGGCGACGGATGGTTTGTGAGCTAGTGAAAAAATCGACTCCCTACTCATGCCGAGATACATTTATTACTGAGCAATTGAGCAAAGGTGTGAGTGCCACAATTATTGCTAAATGGTGTGACACGTCAGTAAAAATGATTGAGAGTCATTACTTTGACTTGAATGTTATTAATATTTTGCCTGTTTGACATCCTCCCGACGTTGCGCTGACGCGACAACGCGGGATTCCCTAACATCACTGATAGGGGCTTTCTGCTGCCTCTTGCAGAGGAGCTGCGCTTTTCATGTCGCGTAGCGAAACATAGCACCTGCCTCCCTTGCCAAACCTCTTTTCGGTCTTATGGTCGCTCCACAGACAAGACAGCGCGGTCTTGGGGGTCTCCCCCATGAGCGACTGGCGCTGACACTGCTAGCCCAGCAGCCTAGTTTGATTTAGTATAGCATACTATTGTAAGAACCGCTCTTATTGATTGGTTTTCCAATTGCGTCGCTCCCCAAGGGGAGAGCGCGGGTCTTCAACCAACGTTGAGATAAACTATGATTATTCTTAGGTGACATTTGATAACGCAAAAGGGATGAAAACTTTAACACATATAACTTTCATCCTATTTATACTTTTACTGACAGTTCTCAGTTAATATTGTTGGAAGCTTACAGTATAAGGGTATTGCAGATATTCAGGATCATTTGCGACTGAAGCCTAACAATTAGTGACATTTGTTCGGAAATAGTCTTGTTTGGAATGTTTTATTCTTTGCCAGGGGTTTGTTTGTGTAAGTAGGGCTTGCTGATTAAATCTAAAAGCATTGACATATAAGGACAAGTGCCTTTTTGGAGTCGAAAAAAGTGCGCCTGTTTCAGCTCTTCATGCTCAAAAAGTTAGTATTTTAGGCGCATAGTTGGGCAGAAAAATCAAGGGACAATTCTTACTCCTACCTCCTCTAAATTGCAATTTCTCCTGTCTCCTGTCTCCTGTCTCCTACTAAAAGACTTTTTCAGCAAACCCTAAGTAGATATGCGTATTATCCCTAAGTCTAAGTCATCTGAGCAATATTGAGGTTTAAAAAAGCGGTTTGTCCCATCCCAAAACTTAGTATTCTGGGATGAGCAATTAATTTTTTTTAGGTCGCTAATTCAAAATCACTTCAGCTCTAGCATCTTTTTTGATGATTAAGATTGATTCTAACAATATGACAAATTCTAATAACCAATTAACTCTTACAATTAAGCAGGCAATTAGTGTGAAGGGGGAATTTACCTGTGGAGTGGTTATCGCTTCTTGCTTAGATATTTAGATAAGAGCCTAAATTCTTATCCCACAGAATTTGTCCCATTTTGTCGTACTCTCGACGTATGGCTCGAATTAAGTGCCTCATTTCAATTACTCTATTATTATCTTTATCATCTGCTGCTAAAAATGCTGCTGTCAGGGCAATATTGCGAATATTTGCTCCAGTAATCTCAAAATTTTCTGCCAGAAATTCTATATCTAGCTCGGGGCTACAAGGTGCTTTTTTGGGAAATATCTTTTGCCAAATTAGGAGACGATGCTCGGTATCTGGCAAGGAAAACTCGATAATAAATCGGAGTCTTCTTTCAAAGGCTTCGTCCATATTACTACGAAGATTTGTAGTTAATATGGTAATGCCTTCATACTCTTCCATTTTTTGTAATAAATAGCTGACTTCAATATTGGCGTAGCGATCGCGGGCGTCTTGTATTTCTGTACGTTTACCAAACAAGGCATCAGCTTCATCAAATAAGAGAATGGCATTAGAATTGGTTGCTGCGGTAAATATTCGGTTGAGGTTTTTCTCTGTTTCGCCAATGTATTTACTAACTATTTGCGATAAATCTATTTTGTATAAGTCTAGTTGTAGGTGATGGGCAATGACTTCTGCTGCCATTGTTTTTCCTGTACCGGGAATGCCAGAAAAGAGAACATTTAAACCTTTTCCTAATGATAATTTAGTGGCAAAACCCCATTGATTATGTACTAAATTTTGATATTCTGCTTCTTTACAAATATTTTCTAATTGTGTTAGTTGTTTTGGCTGTAATACTATATCATCCCAAGTATATTTTGGTTCAATTTTACGGGCTAGATTTATTAAATCGTAACCTGATTGATGGCGTGCTGCACTGCATAAATCAATAAATGAAGGTTGGGATTTTTCTGTTTTGAAATTGCTGTTATTTTCAATTTTAGTTTCGGATATTTGTTGCCAACGAGTGGTATTATAAGCAGTGGCTACGGCATCAGCAATTTGGTTTGGGGTGAGACGAAAGCGATCGCTTAATATATCTAATTCTTTCTTTTCAATGCTAATTTCTAATTTGTTTAAATAATTTTGCCAATATTCTCGACGTTGACTAGATTCAGGAATTGTAAAAGTAATGGTAATTAAACCTTTGACTCCTGTGGTTGTGGGGAGCCAATTTTCTATTCCAGAGAGGATGGTAATACCTCTATTTTTTTCGATTTCTTTCAGGAAAGATTGATAGGGTATTTGATTTTCAGGAAGGTAGAGAATATCAAAGTTTTCCAGATATAATAATCGCTGAAAAAACCATGCTTCTCGCCATATCAATTGTAGGTTTTCTTGGAAGTTAGATTTATCTTCTAATAATTTGGCTAAATCAGCTATTAATAAAGGAATTTTTAGGGTTTTGGCTAGAAATTGGGCTGTGTTAGATTTGCCTGAGCGATCGCTTCCTTGAAAATAAAGCTGGAGGGGTTGTTGTTTTTGCCAATCTTCTTTGACTAAAATTTGTAGTTTTGTTTGGATATCGGGATTGAGATATAAGATATCGGCAGATATGTTTGTTTCTCTTAATTGACAATAAGAAGTGAGTCGGAAATCTAATCCTGGTTGATTTAATAGCAATCTGACAACTTGCGGATTAATAATAAGATGTTGGGAAAGGAATGTTGATTCTGAGGAGAGATGGAGTAAACCGTGAGAAATTAGGGGTGCATTGGTAGTCAAATGTTGACGTCGTGAGAGTTTTTCCACAATATTAGAACAGTATAGGTTTAAGACTAAATCTACTGTAGGTTTTTTGTGGCTGGTTTCATCTTGAATATAAGCATAAATTCTTTCATATTCTCTATCTATTTCTGGTGCCAGGGTGACTGTTAAAATATCTAAGTCAAAAGGAGATAATTCAAAAGTCTTTTGTAACCAATCTATCAGAGAATTTGCAGGAATTTGACTAGGGGTTTCATCATCTACTATCTCTATTTTGTGAACCCATGTTATGCCATATTTTTGTTCGGCTTGACGGTGTTTTTGCAGAGTAGAAATAAATTGAGTTATTCGTCGATCTAATTTTTGAATGAGAGGTAGTAACCCATTAATATCTGGGGTTATTTGTGTTTCTGAAGCGATGAATTTATTAAAACTTTTTGTTTCTGTATTCTGAGTTTCTAAATTGGCTTTTAATGGTTCTACCATAGGTTGTATTTCTTTAATTTGCTCTGGCTTTAATTTTCAATATTAATATTTTAGATAAGCTGGTCTGACGATCGGTGATAACACACCAAAAACTAACACTAATATGAAACCCGGTTAAACAGTTGTCATTGCCACCAAAGGGAAGCCATCTCGCAAAACCCCTGAGATTGCTTCTTTCCACTCAGTTTCACTCGCAATAACAAATGGAGTGGCTAATTACCCAAATTTTATATGAGACTTTATTTTTTGGTTATACATTTGTATCTTCTACATTGACTATTTCGGGAAGAGGACTATCCTTGTCTGTTTCATTTTCTTCAGAGATTGCTTCTTGCAGAGCTTGAATAGCTCCACTAATACGAAGTAAAGTATCCCGTAGATTGGCAACTTTTGCCTCATATTCAGCCATAACCTTCTGTCCTGACTCAAATTCTACTTTCAGTGCTGCCAAACGTTTCTCTAATTTTTCTTTCATGTTCCTTTTACCTTGATATTCATCGTAATAAATGTACCAGTACCTGAGTATTGGGGGGTAGCATCGGGAATGGGACTAGGTGCTGAGGGTTGTTGTGCGGGAACCATCACTTGAAATTTAGCTTTGAAGGATGCTCCTTTTAGCAATACGGGTTTACCCCCAGATTTAGTCTTTTTGGCTTTTTGATTGCCTGCCAAGGATTCTATGGAAAGCATTCCCATCCCTGGAATACTATATTGGGGGGTCATGTAAGGACAACCAGGGACGATGACCTTTTTTTCATCCCCATCCACACAGACAAGTTTCTGGTTAATTTTTTCTTTACCTGTGCCAATTAAATCCCCTGGACGCACAGTGACAATTGCTTGGCCAAATGTGGGGTTAAACATCGCTTTGTCGCCTGTTATGAGAATGAAGTCAGCCATAGAATAAGAATCAAGCCAATAATAATAGTTGCCCTCGACTATCAAATGTGAATCGAAGGTTTTGATTGGTTGTGTAATTGCCTTTGTTTTTGTTATTTTAGTATAATTATGGTGTACTTTTTGATATAATGATATAAATATCATGTATTAATTTCAGGAAGGAGCGCAAAAATTAGTAGAGCTGTTCATATGTTCTCTAAATGGCTTCCATGGTGGACCTAATAGCTCAAATTTGCTCCGATGAGGTGTTGGAGCAAGCTTTCCAGTGGCTGTGCAAAACCCGAGCCCATTATCATTTTCATGGGGATGTTTGGCATCTCCGCCGATGGTGGTCTGAGAAAAAAACCTTTCTACAAGAGCAATTACGGGTAGGTCAGTATCGGTTTCGGGAGTTGCGGTTGATTCGGGGTAGGGAAGAACTAATAGAGTGGTGGTCTTCCATTGATGCTTTGGTGTTAAAGGCTATAACAATAGTTTTAACCGCTCATCTGAAACCTCATTTATCCCCACGCTGCTTTCATTTGGCAGGATCTGGAGGACTCAAGGGTGCTGTGCGGGAGGTGGCTGCCCATCTGCCAGACCATGAATTTGTGTTTCGCACTGATGTTAAGGGTTACTATGCCAGTATTAACCACGATATCCTTTTCAGAATGCTTTCCGAATATATTCAAGATGATCTCGTTTTGGATTTGTTGTGGCAGTACCTGAAACGAGCGGTTTCCGATGACTGCCTTTTTACCTCTATCGAACAGGGTATTTCTCTCGGGTGTCCCCTGTCTCCCTTGATGGGAGCCCTTTTCCTCAAGCCTTTGGATGACCGCATGGCTGCTTTGGGTTGCTTTTATGTCCGCTATATGGATGACTGGGTGGTTTTGGCACCGACTCGGTGGAAGTTGCGGAGGGCGATCGCAGCCGTGAATGAGGTGATGGAGGAGTTGCTGGTGGAGCAACACCCGGAAAAGACCTTTATCGGGCGCTTATCCAGGGGCTTTGATTTTTTGGGCTATCGGTTTTCCCCTGGGGGTTTGACTGTAGCCCTACAGACCGTGGAAAGATGTATGGTGAAGGTTGCCCGGCTTTATGAGCAAGGTGCGTCTGATGAACGCATTGGGCTGTATCTTCGCCGTTGGTGGCAGTGGGTGAAGTCTGGAGTGGATCGGGTCATGTCTTGTTTTGTTTGGTTTCCCGGCTCCACTTTCATTCTTATACGCCCAAGTAGATTATGAAACATAAGGCATAGTACCTTGGGGTTATTGGGATGGGGTTTGGTAGGTCCTTGCTCGCGGGGGGGTGGGTTGGTTCCGCCGAATCGGCCGTTTCCATTTGTATGTGGGCTAATTGGCGCGACGCATCTTCTACCGTCAGCCCCGAAACGTACTTGCCATAAACCCTATCCTCTATCTTATTCGCCTGGTATTTCGCTTTCACTATTTCCCATCCTTTTCCGCCGTTACTTTCCAGTCTTACCTCGTCCAAAGGCCGGTCCGTTCCATCCTGGGCTTGCCCTTGATACCTTATTTTGACTTTGTGCCAGTGCTTCAATATACCCTTATGCATGCCGTCGTGAGCAGGTAACATCTCCTCGGTTAATACTATGCTTTCCTCCCCTCCTGTTTCTCCTAACGGATAATGGGCCCCTCCGTAGGCCCTGCCTCCTGTGCCTACTATAAACCGCGCCCTCAGATCGGGGACCTTCTCGCCATTGACTTCTTGTCCATCGCAACAGTACCATCCCGACGGGATATTTGACTCTTGGCCTGACCACATTATGATCATCCCTTTCTCGATTGCTCCAACTCCAGCGAATCGCATCGCTTTGACTTCCCCATGTACTTCCAGCTTCGCCGATGGGTTGGGCTCCCCTATCCCCACTTTTCCGTCGTTTTTGAGCACCATTTGTATTTGTCCGCCTTCTCCTGCATCCAGTTCATCGTCGTTATGTTGTCCTCCTTTGTACCATGCAAAGTTTTTGTCAGTCCTAAAATATTGTGTGTATTGTTGGATCCCTATGCCATATCTTTTTTCATACAAATTAATCTTCTGCGATAAGATTTCGTTAAAGTTTACTTTGGGTAGCTGCAAATCTCCATCTATCTTTAAACTTCCTGTTAAAACTGCTAAATTAAGATTAGGATTTCCTCCAGAACGAAGAGTCAATGTTTGACCATTCGAGTTGGGTAAAGACAAACCAGAATATTCTCGAATGCTTTCATCTATTTGAATCTCTGTTCCAGAAATCTCCAGTCGCGCCAACTTGACTCCGCCATCTGGGGTATATGATCCAAATCCGAAAATTGGATTTTCTTTCCAGCGTGTATTACTTTCCTCTACTTTATCTTGTTGTTTATCGGCTTCGTTTTTCTCGTATTGAATATAAAGTTCCCCTTCTTCGAGGCCATTGAACTCTGAATAAGTTGCTTTTTCTTTTAAAACAATCAGATTCCCCTGATTATCTATAGCTGATCCAGGTGTAATCTCCACAGATGTTCCGTCTTGAGCTGTAACTTCTAGTCCTTCAATAATTCCCGAAACATGAAGACTTTGGTTGTGGTAACGAAGGCGATCGCTTAAATATTTATGTTGCAGTTCAAAATCTTCGGCTAATAAATATTGCCCAGGAAAATAATTGGGATATTCGGTAGCAAAGTCATTAAAATCTCTTGGATTTGCCATAGTTGACTCCAGTTAGTTTCAGAGTTGAGTGGTTGTGCCTAAAATAGTAGGAATTGTTTCTCTTGTCAGCTCTTTTCCAATTTCATAATTATAACAAATTTGTAGAATATTTTGGAGAGGAACTGCACCTAATTTCAAGTTTGTATTTAACAAATCTTCCTCATGACCCGCAAAAGATACTTTAACACGGATTTTACCATTAATTTCAACATTGTTGAGATTTTTAATCGTAACTGTTAATTGATTTATAGTTTCATAAAAGTTATTGTTGTAGAGAATACGTTTAATTGTAATTTTATGATCTTCGATAGTAGTTTCTGGAGTCAATAAATGAAAATTAGAGACATCATCTTTGAACCGAACTTTAATTTTATTGAGGACATTTTCTGTTACTGGATTTGGTTTGGTTACTTCTACAATTGCTTCTAGTTCGATTTTCTCTGTTTCTTGAGTGAGAGCTGCCTCTGGTAAATCAAAATTCTCAGAAAACTGCGATTCCTGCGGTCTCTTCGTTAGCTGCATCGTTAGCACAAGAATTTTTAAAGCATAATATGTCTGTGCTGGTTTTTCTCGATCGATAATTGCTTTAGCGATTTTAGCCTGTTGCCAATACTTAACAGGATCGCGGTCATTTAAAGTTAATTGAACCTGAAAATAATGAGGAAAATTAGTAAAATTGTCAAATACTTCCACATTGCTTCCTAAATTTGAATTTGTTAAATAAATCTGCAAAAGTTCACTTAATCCTTTTTTCGTTCCCCGCCAACGATACAATTCAACAACTTTTAAAATCAAAGCTCTTTTAACATCAACACTCCAATCATCCCGTAAACTTAAAGCTACCCAACCTGCTAACCAAGGTAAAAATTCCTGTGGTGTTTCTTGAGGATTAAAATAGAGATGAATCCGATTTAAAATTTCCTCTAATCCTAGTACATTTTCATTGTTAGCTGTAATAATTTTTTCTGGGCTAGGGGTTTGATCAAGTCCACTCAGAATCTTTTCAAAAGCCAATAAAAAGCGACCCAGAAAAACCTGTTCTTGGAGAATTGCAGGTAAATATTCTTGATAGGTACTAATTAATTGTTCTTTGTTCATTTTTAACTGACGCTAATAATGCAAATGGATTATCTTCTACTATAAATTCACTTCCTTCCAACTTAACTAACTGATTATCAGCTAGATAAATTTCCGATGGAGGTTGCCCATCTTGAGGCTCAAAAAGTAGATTATCTTCATGTTTAATTGAAATATTTTCCACATAATCTACCCCTGGCAAATCATCTAGTAATTTATAAATTTCTGAGAGATAAATACTTCTGCCCCACGGCCATCCTTTACCCTGCCAATATTTACCAGAGTTCAAAGGTGCAAAAAAAAGCTGGACTTCTGCTTGAGCTTTTTGTTTTAAATCTTCTGCTTTTACCTCATCTTTAGGAATTAATTTTGCTTCTATGTATATAGATATATATTCAGGTTCTACAATATGCAGACGAGTAGTTAAAAGTTTTCTTTCCTCCAGAAAATCAAATAAATTTTCATATTTTTTCTCTTCATTTTTAAATAAATCCTTATTGTCGGGTACAACAACTAAACTAATATGTCCTGTAGCAAAAGTATCAATATCTGACGGCTCTAAATTGCGTTGTGATAAACCCTTAACCCGTGCAATTTTCAAGCCATTAGAATCTCGAGATTCATTCCAGTCTTGAAGAACTAATTGCTCATAATCTTCAATAGTAACCGCCCGATAGCGACGGCGTAAATTCAATAAAGTTTGCTTGATTTCTGATTGTAATCCTTTGTTCTCAGATAATTCCCATTTTTTTCCTTTAAGTAAACCAAGAAAACTGGCATAATTTTCATCAGGAATTTGATTAACTTGATAGAGAGTCATTTCCGTCAACCATGCCAACAATTCGATCAGAATAATTCCTGTATCCGTAGGATTATGATCTGTCCATTCAGGATATTCAACAGAAATCTGAGAAATTGCCTCCTCTAATAAGTCAGCATAAGTACGATTGTCGAGATTAGGTAAAGGTAAAGCCATTTCAGTTATCAGTTATCAGTTATCAGTTATCAGTTATCAGTACCTCTGACTAAATCGTCGGGATTTAAAATACCTATCTTGATCATAAACAAAAATGTGATTCTCGGATGAATAAATTCATCCATTCGCTTATATCCCCCGGTTGAAACGCGCTTGCTCTACGCATCACGCTCGTAATTTCTTCCCACACGTCCCACACGTCCCACACTCCTGACACCTCCCACACTCCCCATCTGGTAGGGCTTAGGGGTAGGTTTTTATCCTTTAACATAGACGGTATGATTCCCAGAAAAAATCAAAGTATCAGCACTCAGGGGAGTCTCTATTGAAACGCCATCTATTGTCAGAGAATCAACATGATCTACATCTATTGTCAGAGAATCAACATGATCTACATCAGGAATAGCTTGAATAATAGCGTAAAAATCTGATTCTTTGGGATAACGACCAAATTCCCATCCCTTGCCACTACCACCCGTTAAAGGGTGAAGAAAGACTTCTAAACGCTGTTTAACCCTATCTCTCACCCTATCCACCCCTTCCAAAGAAATAGGAGTTATGGTGACAGTAACACTAATTTCTTGCCATTTTGGGGCAGTAACAACCAAATCCACCGTCCCTTCACAACGGGAATGAATATAGGAGGCTACTTGTTCTAATAAGGCTAAACTTGGGATAGGTTGACGTGCTTTACTATCAGGCAAAATAATCAGTTTAACTTGACCCGCACGACGCTTAATTTCTTCCATTATTTCCCCAGAGTTGCCTTTTGTAACCGTGTTGGATATCCCCGATATCTGATTAAAAGTATCTTGAAATGAGACATCAGGATTATTCGGATCTAGCCAAAGATTTTCATCTAATGGACTAAAGTTACTTGTCATCATATCTGGAGTTACGACTTTAACTCTCGCAACATCAGTGGAAGCTTCATAAGCTAAATCTGCCATATCCTGTGCAGTAACAGCCCGATCTCGGTGACGGAGTTGCTTAGGGACTCTTTCTTTAAGACGATCTAAGGTTTCTTGTTGGGCACCTCCTGCTGAGGGTTCAAGATTAATTCCCCGATCTATGTAGGGAATTGTGGTTTTTAGCTGACTGATGGTTTCCGCAGCAATATTTCCTTGTTCACCTCCTCCTGTGCGATACAAAAAGAATCGAATATTATTACGCCCCCGAGGCGGAATCATTCCTGCTATTCCGTCCCCAAAGTGAATTTCTCCGGTTTGTGGGTCTAAAGTATAGTGGCGATCGCCCGCCCCAGAACTATAAAAATCAGCCACCTTATGCCATTTTACCCATACTTCTTCAATTTCTCCTATATCATCTCGAATTACTGTGAACCTATCGGATTCTAATTCGGGAGGGATTTGTCTTTCTTCAACTTCTAATTGTTGTCCTTGCAAAATCGGAGTATTATTAGCCACAAAAACTTGATTAGGATCGGCGTTACTAGACCCTAATATTTCTTCTGTGATAGTATTTGCTTGAACTGCCCAAATAGTATTAGTTAATAGGCGACGCAGACGGGGTTTAGCAATAAAATTACCACCTTGCCAACGAACTCGTAACCAATAGAGTTCTTCACCAAAGTTTTCCATTTGACTCAAATCTATAGGAGCAATAAATTGAATTAAACCCCGCTGAGAAAAACCTTTAGTTTCATCTTTTACCCCCAATGGTTGCCATCCTAAAGGACTAGAATATTCCCAAACTAATTCAGGTTTTTTTGGGTATACAACTCGACTGTCTTTACTATAATTTTGTTCTAGAGTTTGATTGACTGTAATTTGAAGTTCATCAATATTGCTAATTTCATATTTATCGTATTGTTTGATAGCTAGATTTTGAATTTCAATTTCATCACCTATTTCCCAACCTGTAATATCAGAAAGTTTCAGAATTTTTTCTCCACTATTAGCAGCTTCTGTGAGGACTGTTTTTGATGTAATATCCCTTGATAATTCTTCGGGGAATGGGGGTTCAACCTGAGCGTAGAGAGTAACGGTTTTATTTTCAAAAGAGCGATCGAATCCTAGATAAAGTGTATGGTCTTTGTCTACGGTGGGAGTAAAAGGTTGGAAAATATATTCTACAGAAGTTTCATTTGGGTATTTATCCTTCACTGTTGAAGTCAGAAGAACTTGATTTATTTTAGAGTCTATAGCTTCTATTTGATAATTTTCATCTTCAATTGTCAGAAATTGACCAACAGTTAATCCTGTGATTTCAGCTAAAGTAAGCAACTTATCTCCCTGATTTGCTTCTGCTTTTAAATTAGTAGTGAGCTGTTTTGCATGAGTATAAATAAAATCATTATTAGCAAAGTAAATAGCCTCTTCAGTTATAGTAAATTTATAGCTTAATTTTAAAGATTGAATTAAAGGAGGGTCATAAGTTGGGGGAATTGTTTCAGTAATAATTAACTTACGCATAACCCTGGTTCCTACAGCTAAATTATCATTAATAATCCCACTATTTAGAGTCAATTTATTAGAGCTTTGAGTGATTTCAGTAATTGTATGTTCTTCTGGAAATCCTTCCGTATTTGGCAGCAAACGAATTGAATCTCCTACTTTGAATAAATCCAAATTATCAACTTCTATTTCCGTTGCTTCTTTGTCTACTTCCTTTGCCAAGACTGCTAAATGCTCATAAAAAGGATATTCACGCTCCGAAGCTGTTTGTCCATAATGACCTTTTTTAATCCGCGCCCGAATCCAGTACCGAGTTTCTCCATTGACAGTGCTAGGTAATGGTATTTCTCCAGAAAACTCTAATATAGCAGTAATTTCTCGAGTAAAATCAGGGGATGGGGTAAGTTTTGAAGGTAATATTCTCCTTTTCGATTTTACTATGCCATTATCTGTTGTAATTTCTTTCCATTCTTCTCCATCACTAATTTCCCAAACAATATTTAGGTCATTATAATCACTAATTGATTTACATCTTAAACCTAAAGTAATGATAGTATTAGGTTTAATAAATGGCTCGTGTAAAGCAATATAAAAAGTATCATTAAATTCTGGCTGTTCCCCAAAAGGATAAAAATCTTTAGTGAGGTCTAAAGGACTAGAATTAAATAAACAAACATCTGGAACCAAATCTGATTTAGTAATATTTATTTCACCTTTAATATCTGTTATTTTAGGTGAACTTACCAATACATTAGTTAAATTAGCCTTTAACCATTTACCAGTTTCCCCCTGAATTTCAGAAGCAGTTGGAATTGGTAAATTAGTAAAAGAAAAAGTCAATTCATTCCCATTAGTTGTTCTGCTAGGACTTTGTTCTTGCCATTGGGAATCATCCCAATAAAACCAATTTAGTTTGCTTGGAAATTGAGTAATATTATCAGTAGTAATAATCAGTTTTAACTCTGGTAATTCTGGTAAATTAAAAATTTCTGGACAAGTTATATAAAGAGAATGTTCAATGGGGCGATCGCCTGCAAAAGCTAAAAAAGCTCCATCTTCTTCTCCAATTGCTGCTAAAGAGCGATCGCTATATTTATCTTGACTAGGTTCCCGTACAAATACTGCTTTTAATTGGGCGGTTGTCACTACCAATTCCAGATCCGTTTCAAACACTATTTCCTCATCTGACCCCTCTGCTGGTGGTGCAGAAACTTGGGTATAAGCAGGAACTAAACCATCCACAGCACTCCCTTCAGCTAAATAGAAAGTTAAAGGGACTTTTGCAGGTTGGGGTGGTATAAGTTCTCCGCCAATTAAATTAAGGAAAACCAGGAAATTTTTCTCAGGGACTTTGTTGAGGCGATCGCTCACTAATTTGATCATTTTACCAAAGATGCGAATTAATGCCTCTCCTGCATCTATTTTTCCTGTTTCATTTGTCGGTTGCCAATCTGTAAATTGTTGTGCGAATTCCTTCGTTTGTTCAACAATTTCCTCATAAGTCCGCTGGTCTATTTTTGGAGGTAAAAAAGCCATAATAAATTACTGCAAATAAAAAGGATAAACCAAGTTAAAAATATTATTTGTGGTTCGGATTTGATAATTTACCTGAATTAAAATTAAATTCGGTTGGCTAGAATCAGGAATTGTATCCACATCTAAAACATCAATCCGAGGTTCCCATTCAATTAAAGCATTACGAACATCACTAACAATTTGACCCACTGTTCCTGAGCTATTGGGAGAGAAAACCTGATCATGAATCTCGCAGCCAAAATTAGGACGCATAACCCGTTCTCCCTTCGCCGTACTCAGAATCATCCAAATAGACTGTCGTACAGCGTCTTCATATTTTGCCACCTTAATTTGACCATCTTCTAGTACCACAGGTGAAGTCCATCCCACACCTAAAAAATCAATATCCATCACATCACCTCCAAGGAACTATTATTAACTTTCACTCCGGCAGAACATTTAATCCCTAAACCAGATTTGGCTTCTAGTTCATATTTAGACTTAGCTTTAATAGTACAATTTGCCCCTGCTTCTAATTGATAATTTTTTTTGGTTTTTATTGATAAATTGTTACATTCAATTAACATATCGTCATCACTACTTTTTAAGATAATTTTACCTTTAGTTTCAATAGTCAAATCTTTTTCAACCTTAATATTCATGTTATTTTCCTTAGAATCAATCAAAATTTGATTTTTACCCGTTTTATCCTGAATAATAATTTGTTCTTCTCCTTTAGTATCATCTAAAATAATCTGATGACCACTACGGGATTTAATCATTCTTTGATTATTTTTACCATCATCATTTTTAGCAGGAGGTTTATCTTTTCCATTCCACAAAGCACCTAGAATATAAGGAACATTCATATCACCTTGTTCAAAAGCAACTAATACTTCATCATTCACTTCCGGCAAAAAATACATACCTCTATCATTTCCAGCCATAGGAGTTAAAATCCTAGCCCAATAACTCTCTTCATTTTCAGAAAGCCAAGGAAATTTCACTTTAATTCTGCCTAAACCCTCTGGGTCTTTATTGTTAGTAACTATGCCTATTGTTACTCCATTAAAAATATTATTTTTGTCATTATTTATCAATAAATCGTATCCATTCATTTAGTATTTCTCCTCATAGTAATACCAATTCTCAAATTTTGGGCTACACATGATCAATTGGGCGGTTGAATGAACGTTTTCCCACACAAGGATCTGTAAACAGAATTTAGAGAATTGGTATAAAAACTTTCATTAATTTATCAATACTGGTAAAGGTTGTCAATAGGGTATTTCCTGTCCCTATGGTGATCAGCTAGGCTTATTTAAAAAGACAAGCTAATAATTTCTCTCTCATCAGTTCAAAATTTTTGAATCCATAACTTTGGCAAGTAAATACTGTTACTTGTGGCAGATTGAGTAAAGAGTCAAGATGAAGATCCATAATCATTAGGGGAGTAAAACGTAGCGATAGCTACATTTTACCCCCCCTTTTTGCGGAAGAGCCTGATTATCTCATGGGAATAATCCGGGTTGACTCAAGAATTGCATTGAATATTGGTATATATTTATCTTCCAAAGGCTTTAATGTTGCTGCATTAATCAGATAAAAAGATGAAGAATTGTTATAAATTAGAGACTGTAATTGCGAGATTCGTAAACCCGTGTTTTCCTCGGTCCACTCGTAATATCTAATATAAGCAGACTGAGTAGAAATTTTGCAGTGTTCTTCCCCGATTAGCTGATATTCGTTGTAATCTTGAAGCATTTCCTGACCAGACTCAATAATCAGACTCTCAAACCAACCAGAATTATCATTTTCAGGTTCTGCAAGAAGATAACTTATCGTAGAGCGATACTCTTCAAAATACTCCTCGAAGCCTGGTTCAAGAAGGCCAAATATTCTAAATTGGGACTGGTTAATAACTTGTATACTCCACTGTTCGGGCAGCAAAATAGATATGCCTATTTGCTTATTAAAGTAGCTGACCATTTCTGGTGATTCTGTCATTGTTTCCTCTAGTTTGGTAGATAAAAAAGAGCAAAAAAATAATTTCAGCTTTTAGTTGGTAAGGATAAACAGGGTTATACCATTTCTCCAAAATGTTGCTATATTTGATTAGGTGAAGAAGTGTGGAAAGAAGTAAGCATAAGAATAATTAACATTAACTTGCTAATAATTCGGGGGAAAGTTATTTTTCTTATATTAATTAATAACTGAAGTTTCACCCAAGTATAGCATTACTTTTACTAATTGGTATTACTTGGGTATTGGTGGGTCAATGCTAGATAAACAGGACTTACCCAAAGACATTGACTCTGGTGATTATATCTGAGTCAGATAATGAACCATATTCCGACAGCGGTGGCATTAGATTTTCTTCCCTTATATTGCGGTATGGCCATTTATAGATTATTCCTCTTTTGATCCCAAAACTACTTTGAGATTCTTTCAAGTTAGGAAACTTTGCATCTTCAGCAGCTTTACCAGTAGCATCACAAACAATCTTAGCTAACTCATAATCTGATTCCTGGTACAAAATTAGTTCTGCTAATTGATCATTGTTCCATACCGCTTCAGCAATAATTTGCTGTACTCTGTCTTTCTTGGCATAAGATATAGAGTTACCACTTGTGTAGTCCTTAGCTTTTTTGAAAGCGTACTGATAAATACTGTTAAAAAAGCCATCATATAATTCTTTTTTCATTTCCTCTTTCCTATCTTCCGCTATATTTGGTCTCTTCTCGTCTTCATCGCTGGTGGGAAGTTTCGGTTTTGAACTGGAAAGATATGCTTTAAGTGAACTTTTTATTGCTGAAATATCAAATCCTATATTACCTTTTACACCAGCACCTAAAAACACAGTTCCTGACACCTCACCCCCAATTGTTACTTGCCCATGTTCGTACCCAACTTTACCTTCTAATGCTCCTCCTATTCCAGCGGATAATGGCACACCTAAAGATGCAGAAACTAATGGCTTACCCCTCGAATCTGTGATGGCACCAGAAACTTTTGGAGTAACTTTTGCACCAATGAATGCTTCCAACTTACCAGCAGCACTAATGTCTTGCTTATTAACCATTAATTTGCCTTTAGCTTTTGCTTCTGCACCAATAATACCTGCCACTTCTACTTTACCCTGCAATCCAAAATGCTCGCCAGTGATTTGATGATCGAAGGAAGCAGAACCACTCAATCCTATTTGTGCCTCGAATGAACGACTAAATAGTAATCCATTTACAAAACTTAGCTGTAACTGACCTTCTTTTACTTTTACTTTTAAGAGGTTAGCCGACAATGCAAGTTCTCGTTCAAATCTCGTCTTATAGTCTCCCTGATGCGAAGTTTGCTGATTTTTATCTACAAATCCCCAACCTATCTCTATATCTAACTTGGCCATCAAAAGAATATTATTAATGACATCTATCACCTCTTGATTGAATTCTTGAGTGGAGGTTACTTTGAGTCGCGCTCCTTTATAAACTTCCTGGGATTTTTCCGAACCATACTTATTGTCTTTTGTTTCACTAAATACTCCACTCCTAATTAATAATTGATCGGTTCCAACATGTTCTTCTTTTCGTGCTTCTACAGACTCGAAGAATCCTTCTTTCATTAACACATTGAAAGCTTCTTTACGTGCTTCTTCAGGGGCTTGTGAAATTTTCTTCTTCGCTTTCTCGAAACCTTTGATTTTTTCTTCTTTTTCTTCGTGGGTATTAAAACGTGACTCTACAGTACTTTCATCAGTCTTGTTCTTCCCCTTCCCCATAATAAACTTTGAAGATTTTAACTCCTCTTTCGCCCCTTTAATCTTAGGGACAGGTATGTCCTTGTTTTGCCCAGGAACTAGATCGAATGCAACAAACTCAATCTTTACATTGTTATCATCCCAGTATCTGTCAAACTCTTGTAATTCTTTTGCAATTTGTGTTCTTGCTACCGCATTTCTACTATGTGCTTTAATCAGGATTAAAATTGGTTGATTTGTCGGTTGATTTGCGCGTACTTTCTTCACTGTCGTCTTAATATGCTCAGGAATCTTGTTAAAAATATCGTTAAGAATTCTGGTTCTATAGGCTTCTATGCTATTTGAGCCAGTATCACTTGCCCCCTTTATTCCTGTCCAAGCCTTCACACCTCCTGTTGTGGATGGTCCAGGACCTCCTGCTACTGTCAGCGTTAATCTATTATTTTTCCGGCTCTCCCAGATGGTAGTATAACTATCTAGATGCGTAAGTCGAAGCATTCCCGATGCCTTTATCACCTCTGGCCATGTCTTCCAGAAATCTTCACCAGGACCAAAGAGAATTAGTTCTATTATATAAGGGTTTCCCATTTCTTCCCCGATGTCCCCAGCTCTACCGAGCTGTACGACTGTGTTTTTCTTTCCCTGCTGCTGTATAGTTAAGCTCCCATTTGCAGACTCAGTTGTCGAGATAGGAGTGTCATTAATGGTTAAGTTGTTAGTATGAATGTTTGAATTCTCAAAGCGATCGCTCTGAGAACCATTGTTTTTATTTGACCCTAACAAACTAGCTTGTTTACCTTTTACATCTGCCTCATACTCCAATGATGAATCATCATTTACTCCCAACCCTTTTAACTGCATCGTCGGTTTTACCCTTCCCTGCATCTGCTGAACAACGTGCCATGCTTCATGGGGTAAATGTTCATCTTGTCCAGGTGCAACATGAATATCCGTCCCTTGAGCATAAGCATGTGCCTGTAATTGGAGAGGTTTAGGTGAATTATAATGAACCCTAACATCATCAAAAGAATATCCCGATAGACTTTCTACCCCTGCTTTGAGATTATCAGGTAATCCTGTCTTATTTTCTGACCCTACTTTAGACAAGCCAACATCATCCTTCTCCTTCCTCTGTATTGGTTCACTGACCCCCCCCGAATCACCCCAAAGTTGAGCAGAAATACCTTGAAATTCAGGAACCCAAGAAGTCCCCTTTCCTGATTGAATTTCCTCAGTTGCCCTTGTGCCAATGCTACTGTCTAACCCTAGCCATTCCTCCTGACTTAAACTTTCAGGATTTGTTACTGCTCTTTGTATTACTCCAGATAAAGAACCAGATCTGGGAGTTGGTATTGTTTTTTTGTTAATTGGAGTTGAAGAAAGAGAGGAAGATGTTTTTTTTTCTATTTGTTTGTGATACATTTTTAACTCCTGTTTATGAGCTTCTATGACAATAGAATATTTTCTTTGTTTTTATATAAATCCCCTTCATTTATGTAGCATTCCTCCTAACAGTAAATGAAGTTTTATAACCCTGAGATTCCGAATAAGAATGTTCGACATTTATAATATAATAAAGACCGCCAAACTTCTTGCCAACCCCAGTAATTTCAATCACTTTTCCAGCGCGGAAATTTGAATAACCTTGACAAATTCCCTCCCCCGTAATATAGTCAAGCGAACGCTCTTTAAACTGTCCCAAAGACATCTTATCAGCTTCAGCTTTACTCGATACAACTTGATTAACGATTGTATCACTAGATTTACCAAAGGCTTTTTGAACTTCCTTTGGCCCCGAAGTTGAGCCTCCCATTTTATTACCTTCTTTGCCTGCACCTGCTTTCGCCAAAACTGTTTTTTTATCCTTGGGAAGCCATCCTTGTACCTGCACTTGGTCAACTTGATTCATCGTACTTAAACGAGGTTGAAAATCTTGTAAATCATCCCCATAAGTTATGGTAAAAAGTTTTTGTTCCCCATTGTCAGGCGGACGAAAATATAAAGTTTTGTTGTCAACAGCTACCTCATAACCAAGACGTGCAGCTCGCTCTTGCAAAAATTCCCAATCAGTTTGATTTCTTTGTAAAACATATTCTAGTTTCACCTTGGTATCCTCTACTTTTGCGGTAAGTCCTTTTCCTCTAGCAATTTGACTAACAATATCACTATCTTTCATTTTAGTAAAAGATTTTGTCTGACGGCCTCGCAACAAACGGTGACGTAAATCATGTCCTCGTACCACTAACATCGGGGTCGTATCTTGAGAAAACTCCGGTTCAAGTCCAGTAATTTCCCCCACCATAACAGTTTGGAGATTATTCTCGTATCCCATCAGAATTTCAACAGTATCTCCTAATTCAAAAACCTCCTTATCTATCCAAGTAAATTGAAGTTTTTCTAGATCCCAAGTAACAAATTTTAATTCAAACATACTGGGCGCTTCTAGATCCTCATACACTTTGACTGAGACAAAATCTGCTGCCAATTCTGGGGAAATATTTTTCCCTTTCAGCAAAATTTTAATATTAGGATTAAGTAATTCTTCTCCACTAGGTTTTTTCGACATTTTTTACCTGAAAATAAGGTGTAATAACAATTTGATAAGTGTTTGCTACAAATAGTTAGGGTGCCTACTAGAATTCAGTCATCAGGAGTCAACCTACCCCTAACCCAACCCACCCCCACCCCTCCCAGGAGGGGAAGTCAGAATGAATTGCTTTCATACCATGTTTTACAGCGGTTTTCATTTGGGTAGACCACAGTAGGGACGTTCCATGGAACGTCACTACAAGGTTTTGCTTGTGAAGATGTGGTTCATCAATTTGAAAAGCGCTGTAGGTTAGAAATCATCTTTTTTGTCAAAGAGACATCTTCTGAAAATTTTTTTGTCACTATTACTATTCGTAACATTCTTTTTTCAAATTGGTATAAAGCCTCCCCTTGGCTGCGCCGCGAGCTACCGCTCTACAAGGGGATAAAAAAAAGAAAATTTCAGTGTTTCAAGCCTCCCTATTCCATTGAGGTACTGATAACTGATAACTGTTAGCGTTTGCGTAGCATTCCGTAGGAAAGCTCCTCCGAAGGAGGCTAACTGAAGTTCGCAGTTCCTCCGACAGGAGGCTAACTGAAATCACCCCCTCTTTGTAATATTAGGTATTTTGAGAGGTGGAATAGTTAACACTGTTCCCGGTGGTAATTTCCGAGGATTAATTAAACGATTTTCCTCAGCAATAATACGCCATAAAGCCGGATTTCCAAATTCTTCGGTGGCAATACTACTCAAAGTTTCTCCCGTTTTTACAATTCTCACCGGGTCATCTATCGGATTTTCAATTTTTTTCTGTTTTTCAGGGTCTTTCCACTCATTAAAAGTACAATCTAAGGTGGCTCGTACAGGTGTTCCATCTTCCAGGAAATGGGTTAATTTTTTAGTTACTGCTTCTAAAAAACAATCCGCTAATAGCACACTATCTTTACCCGATATAGTCCCCCAGACGAGTTGACAACGAGGGAGTCTTTTTTTGTCTTTTCCAATGCGAGGTTGCGTTAAACTCACAATCTTTCGGGTATAGTTTTGTACGTTTTCTGGTGGATATTGATTTAGAGTAGTATCAAAGAATAAATTCAGACTTAAAGTAGCATAGTCTTCTGTAGCTACAAGTCCAGACTTCCCCATTCTTCCACCAGGGATAGTTATGCTAATTTCACTGGGATTAAAAAGAACTTCAATTTTGTCATTAAAGTCTCCAGGGTTATTTTTTTCAGCTTTAATTGTTAATTTTTCTAAACTCATCTAATTTTACCTCTACGCTCACTTTCTATTACTAAACGTCGCATTAATTTGCGTTCAACTTTATTAGCTATAGCATCTATATCAATCTTTGAATTTGCTTGATTTTCCATAGTCGAAACAGAAGTTTGTGTTGGGAGTGAAGGATTGGCATAGATTTTTTGGGATGAGGAAAAACTGGTATTTTCTCCTATTATATTCTGGTTTGATAAGTTAGCTTGCTGATTAATACTGTTTGACAATGGCATTTTTTTTGCTACATATAAAGGCAGGGGTTGAGATTTTAATTTTGAACGAACTGGAGAAATAAGAGGAGTTGTAAGAGGATAATTTTTTTGATTACTATTACTGGATTTAGTTTGTGAGTTGGAAATATTAAAAGATTGATTTTGATCATTTGGCTCATTTCTAGCAAATAATGTTTCATTCTTAGCAAAATTAACTTTATAGGTTAGAGGTTGAGTCATCACGATGGGAAATTTATTGGAGGATATTTCGGGTTCTAAATTCTTTTGTTTAATTGAATTTATTTTGGTTGAATGATTATTATCTTGTTGAAGTTGTTTTAGTGGCACTAGGGTGTTTAAAGGATTAACTATAGAAAGGGGAGAGAGTGATAGAGAAGAATTTTGCTGCTTTGCTTTAATGATAGGGAGTGGTTTTTCAGAAATACTTGTAAATTCTTGTCCCAATGGCATTGATGAAGTATGATTAGATAAGTCCTCAGCAATTGGTTGTGACGAAACTCTTAGTCTTTCTGATGGAGAAATAGCAGTTTGATTAATTATTTTTGTCTCTTCTTGGCTAGAAGCTGATGAGGTATTTTGATTGAATTGTGGAGTTGATGAGTCAATAAATTTAGCTTCTAATGGCATTGATGAAGTATGATTAGATAAGTCCTCAGAAATTTGTGACGAAACTCTTAGTCTTTCTGATGGAGAAATAGCAGTTTGATTAATTATTTTTGTCTCTTCTTGGCTAGAAGCTGATGAGGTATTTTGATTGAATTGTGGAGTTGATGAGTCAATAAATTTAGCTTCTAATGGCATTTCTGAAGTATTAGCTAATTCCTCAGAAATTGGTTGTGGTGAAACTACTGAAATTTCTGATGGGGAAATAGAGGTTTGATTAGTTTCAGTTTCTAAAGAAAGAGAGGGGGTTGTTTCACCCGAAAAATTAGAACTAGATAAATCTGTTAAATTTTGAACATCTATAGTCTTATTATCTTTTTGAACTGATTTGACCTGAGAAGAATCTTCTTTTCGCTGGATGATAGGAACTGAAGGGTGATTTTTAGATTGATTAGACATCTGAACATTATCCGTTCCAGTCCCCATTTCCTCTTGCTTTGGCGATGAAACAGGTTCTGCATAAACAATAGGAACAGGATCATACGATACGGTCGTATTATTACCCCAACGTCCCATTTGTTGACTCAGGAGAGGTACGCGATTTAAGATGCGATCGCAACGATTCATTATCCCCTGACTCATAGCCCATTTTATCATTCCTGGTTGATGTAAGGGACGAGTGAGTCGATTTACCAACCTATCATCGAGGGAATCTTGCCAATTTGATGAAACATTTGCCATAATTTTATAACTTAGAAATTCCTTGATGTACCAGTTCAATTCTTTCCACAGCCATTTCATTGCTACTCGCGTTAAATTGTGGTCCTTCCCACTTGACAGGATATGCCTTTTTCACCGTCCACCACATTACCGGAATTTGCTGAGTATTAAGCAACAGAATTGTACCATTTAATTGTTGAATCAACCCTTGACTCGTTGCTTGATACCAGATATGAAACAAATCAATATTAACCAATCCCCGACTTAAAACCAAATTCGGATAAGTGGTATGTTTTGGAAACTTATGAACATAACCATTTAATCCTCCTTCCTGATAAGATTCCAATTCAATTTCACTACTTAAACCACTAACTTCACTAAAACCGCCCACAACAACTCCACCAATTTCTACGGCAAAATTATAACTCATATAGGGGTCATGTCCAGCTAAACTGGCAGTAGAACCTGCAAGTAAAGCTGCGTTCAGTGCAGTAAATTTTGGATTCATCCGTCCCTCCTTTATTGATGGATAATGAATAATGAAAACTATCTCTAATTAGGGTTTGCTGAATAAATATTTTGGTAAGAGTAGGAGTCAGAATTCAGAAGTCAGAAGTCAGGGGAATTATAAATGCCCAAACCTTTATCTGTAAAGATTTTGAGGATTAATCAGCAAGTCCTAATTATCAATTATCAATTATTAATTGTTAATTATTAATTATCCATTATTATCGTTTAGTCGCTGATTAATTTGTGCAACTTGTCCTACCCACTGCTGACGTTCTCGGTGTTCCATTCTCATAATATGTTCATAAGACCAATGAAAATGATATGCCAGATAAGCTACCTCCTCCATGAGTCTTTCTGGGGGGTAGCTAACTACTCCCCCACAGGAGTAGTTTCCACCTCAAACTCACCATCACAATGGGGACAAGCTACCCGGAGGCGACTATGACCATTTTGGTTAATTCTTTGATAAAAATCTTGCAGATAAACAAAATCTCCTGAAAATAAACCCTCAATTACCTTAGTATTAATTTGCTCTAAAGTTCCTAGTCGAACTACTGTCCTTGCTAGGAGAATAATCACTAAATAACCAGGATTTTTCTGCACCCTTGGATCTCGCATCGGGGCAATTTCATCATAAGCTGTAGAAAGCCTCATAATACCTTCTTTATGGGTATTACCTTCCGAGTCGAGATATCCTTGGGGTAAGATGAAAGGAAATTCTGTCTGCTGCATAATCTTATTCCCAAAAAATATTAACCTACGGTAATCCCTTCGTGAACTAATTCCAGAGTTTCTATGGCTGGGTCTGCATCAGCACTAGCATTAAAACCTGGAGCTGTCCAAGTTGTAGGCCAGCATTGTTCTAAATTCCACCTGATTTTTTCTTCTCCTTTGTCATCTGCCAAAATAATCGAAAGATTACGCCTATCTGTTTCCCCATTTTGTATTTTTTTGTGCCATTCCCACATTTCTTGATTATCAGTAACTCCTCGTTTTAAGGTAATGTTACCATATTCATTCATTCCAGGGATTTTACGTTGACCTAAAGATTTATCTGTTCCTTCTCTGTAAGTTCCGGCGTTGCGAGTAGCTGTTAAACCAGTACATTCTTGAAAACCAGCGTGAACAATACCATCCCATTCTACCCAGAAATTATAAGCAGAGTAGGGGTCACGGAAATTAGAAATTGTTGGCATAAAATAATCTCCTTTAATTGAAATTAAGTAAGTGTAATTCCACTACTACTTTGAACTAGCAAAAGTTGAATAAATTCTCCCGGAATAGTGGGTGCTAAACCAACTTCTGCTATTATCTGTCCCATCTCTCGATTTTCAGGGGTATTGGTTTCTTCATTACATTTAACATAAAATGCTTCTTGAGGAACAGCTCCTTGGATAGCTCCTTGTTGCCACAAAGATTCACAATAAATGCTTAATTCCCTTTCCAGGCGCATCCATAAACGGAAATCATGGGGTTCAAACACGGTATCTGCTAGGTTCTGATTTGCCCAGCGTCCCAAAGTGAGAAATAAGCGACGGACATTGACATATTGCCATTCGGGAAGGGAACTCAGAGTTCGCACTCCCCAAACTCGCATCCCTCGTCCTCGCAGACTACGAATACAATTAACGCTTGGTCCAATTTGGGGATTAAGCTGTGCTTGATCTGCTGGAGTTAAGGAAAAACTCAAATCCAGTACCCCTTCAAGTGCTATATTGGCAGGTGCACCATGTACTCCAACTATGCGGTCAGTAGTTGCATAGATTCCGGCAATATGACCACAAGGAGGAATGGACTTAGGATTCTTTGGTCTTGTGATATCTTCGATTTTTAGCCAAGGTGCATACAACGCGCCATTATTGCTCGTCAGTTTCTGTCTTTGCTTATCTAATTTTTGGACATCATTCAAACCATCAAGAATGGCAAAGCGATCACCCATACGGCTACAGTGATCTAACACAATTTGCTGCATTTGAACAACTTCTGCTTCTCTTGCTACCATGATGTCTGGAACACAAACTAAATCAATATTTTCCAGGATTTCGCTTGCTTCTAACCCCTGTTGCAGAGCATCAAGAGTGTTATCTGCTACTGCCACTACATAACAAAGATGACCTCCCTGTTCAAAAAATCCTGTGACTGCATCACCCAAATATTCCGTTGCCTGACTAAAATATTGGTCAAACTGAGTCCCCAAAGTTAGCTTGAGGGGTCGATTCTCACCTGCTTTTACATTTGCCAAGCCAAGGAATACCGGAACACCAGTCAGTAATTCAGGTTCAGGTGTTGGAACAATATGGTTGAGATATATCCCTGGTATTTTTGGCTCTTGAGTGGGCATAAACGTTAGTTTGTAGCTTGTAGTTATCCTCAAATTGACTATATTATTTATACCATTTATCTGTTGGATGAGGTTCACCTACCCTTTTCAAGGAGGACAAAGATGTTTCCCTTTTTTTAGCTATCCATTACCCACATTTTTACTTGACATAAAACATGACAAAAGTAAAGAAGTGAGGCTATTTCTCTCCCAGGAGGGGTTAGGGGTGGATCTAGATCACGAACCAGACCATTGACTGAGACGGAAAATCACAAATTCAGCTGGCTTAACTGGTGCAACCCCAATCTCAATAATAACTTGACCTAAATCCCTAACTTCTGGTGGGTTGTTCTCTGCATCACATTTGACATAAAAAGCTTCTTGGGGAGTAGCTCCAAACAATGCTCCACTACGCCAAACATTGGTCAGGTAAGCATTTACATTCCGCCGAATCTTTCCCCAGAGTTCTGCATCATTCGGTTCAAATACTGTCCACTGAGTTCCTTTGTCAATAGAATCTCTTAGTGACAGAAACAAACGACGGACGTTGATGTACTTAAATTCTCCGTTTGCATCACCACCAACAGTACGCGCCCCCCATATTCTGATATTGCCATTAAGTTCGCGGATACAGTTAATACCATCAGGATTTAGCCCGTCTTGCTGATTTTTAGTGACTTTGTAGTCTAGTCCTAATGCACCAGAAATCACCTCGTTAGCAGGAGCTTTATGTACTCCTCGTTGAGCATCTACGCGGGCATAAACTCCAGCAATGTGTCCGCTAGGGGGTACAGAGGTATAAAAATCTTCACCCTTGCCATTAGGATTTAAAATCCTTTCGAGTGGATCGGATACTTGAATCCAAGGAAAGTAGTAAGCAGCATAATCAGAATTATCTGGCTTGTCTTCGTTTACATTACTTGGCGTTTTGTCCTTAGTGCAGTCAAGGATGGCAAAGCGATCTCCCATGTTCTGACAGTGGGTGACAATGGCACTGCGGCTAGCAGCATCAGTAATTCCTGGTGCTGCTACAATTGCAATTTCATCTATCGCCTCAAATTTTTCTAAAATGCTTCTAATATTAGCAGCATCTGTTACACGGGATACATAGCAACGAGAGCCACCATTATTGAAAAAACCATAAACAGCATGAGCTAATTGCTTCTGTCTTTCGTCTGTTGAGAAATCACCAAAATATTTTTTAAATTCATTAAAGTTAGTACATAATTTTACTTCATTAGCACCAACTGGAGTAAATGTGGGAAATAGTTGTTGGTAATCTGCTGTAATAGTAATGAGTGTCTTTGTTTTCTTGGTATTTTTATCGTATAAATCCTCATTGTTTTTGATCCAATCTACAGGAATAGTCACCGTTGCAACTTTATTTACATCATCATCGTTAGAGATTTTCACATTTGTTCGGGTTATGCTACCGTTAGCCTTGATATTGTATGTATTACTATCAGTATTAACCGGGTATTTTTTGAGATTTCTTTCCCAGGGTTCTGTTTGGGTTGATAAATCTGCATCCTGTGGAATTGTTAAAAGAACTTCATTTGTTACTTTAACTGACTCTACAATATACTGAACTTTGACTATTTGAGTTTCTGTCGGTGCTGATTCTATAGTAATTTTTGCTTTCTTCTCTGCCTGCATTTGTTCTTGGTATTCTGGTTTAATTGTCATAGCTGAATAGTTCTTTGTCTTCTGATCAACAATAATAACTTCAGCATTTGCTTCTATATTAACTGGAAAATTTTTTAGGTTAAATACTCCCTCTACTCCTTGACTTCCTAGAAACTCATCTGAGACTTGCATAAGAGGACTTATTGGAATGTTAATTGAATCACTTACCACCCCTATAAAACCCGCCGTACTGGTGCTGAGTCCTGTTATTGGAGCTGAACCAGAAGAAATTTCTTCTACATAAACACCGGGCGAAAAATAAGTAGGCATTTGATAAACTCCTAGATTAGATATGTTGTACTAATTTGCTTGACGCTCAAGAGAAAAATCCTTTTCAGTTACCTTTGTTAGATCAATATTAACCTCTTCAGAAACCTCATCATAACCAGTAGCAGATACATTTAGTGTTACCTTGTTGTTTTTCTGAAGTGTTGAAATTTCTACACCTAAGCGGTAGTTCCCCTGAAAATTACTTAACGTAAATTCTGTACTTTTGTCAACTTGTATTTTGGCTAAACCTATTCCTTCGTTGGAATCAGAATCTATAACCTGACCTTGAATTCCAACTGGGAATAAATCAATATCATCTATGGCCGTTATAATTCTCTTGCTAGAGTCTTCTGTTAAACTAAAATCTTTGGTACCATATTGAGTTCTACTTCCAGGTATGGAAGCTGCAAGAGTATATATACCTTGAGGTAAATCAACAAAGTAAAAATAACCATCACTAGCTGTAATTTTTCGGTCTGGCCGATCGCTCATTTTTTCCCACTGCGAACCGTATTGCAAGGCTTTCAGGGATAAAATTTCTTGGAATCTATCTGGCATTGCGATTATTTCTACCATCGCCCCAGAAATTGGTTTTTCCGTTTCCCCTTCTTCTAATACCCTACCAGCGATCGATATCTGTGGGTTAGATATAATCATATTAAGCATGATTACTTTCCTTAGTCAACTATTGAGAGTTAGGTTGATAAACTCCTACCAGTCCCACTTCTGTTCCTGCTTCATCTACAGGAACAGAAATAGTAATAGTACAATGCAATACAACCTTGGGTTTTGTCCCATCTTTTCCACCCATGGCTTGCCAAAATTCCCCAAAACTTTGTAAATTACTAGGACGCAAACTAATTAGTCTCAGGGGGATTTTTTGTTCTTCAAAGTCATTTTCCACAGCATAGGTTTCAGGAATTTGTCTATGGCGCAGTAACACCTTCATAACTTCTCCCAAAAGTTGATGTTCTGCCTGGATATCTTTTTCATCTTCAAGCCAAGCAGTAATTAGATATGAACAATCTACCCTAGCAGGGGGACGTTTTTTGAGAGCTTTACCATTACTTTGCCGTTCAACTAACCAACTTCTGTCACGTAATTCCAAGTTCTCTCGCACGTCGTAGAGAAAACAATTGATTGCTGGCTTTTCTTGGATCGCCCCTTGATAGGGTGTATCAAAACTGATAGAAACCTCTGTTGTTGTTGTTCCAGGAAGGTATGGGATTTCTTTGTTCAGTAGAGATTTTAAGGTATTATCTAAATCCTGAAGCATGAGCTAATTTTTATCGTTGAGTGTAACATATTACAGTAATTTTCACTTTCATAAAATCAATACAACAGTTTACAAGTTGATGAACTTCCACTGAGTTAGTAGGCAACAGGCAAGATAGAACAAGGAGTAGAAATTCATTTTAAAGTCTATCTCACATCGAGGAATGTTAGAAAATCCCATGCCATATAGAAGCCATTTGGTATCTTTGCAGAAGTCAGAAGTCAAAATTTCCAGAATATAGAATAGGGAAAAAAGTATAAAAATAGCCCCATATTCATCATCTCCCCATCTCCCCATCCCCCCATCTCTCCAGCTAATTTTATAGATGCCAAATGGGTTCTATACATACATTTTCTAACAGTTACAAGTCCTTGACATTATCACTGTATCCTTTATGTTGATATTTTGTGCTCAACTGACGGCCACAATTGACACGAATATAATTTTATTTAACTTTTCCCGTGACCATTTTTATGGATGTGATGACTGTGGCATTCTGGAGATTCCATGACATTTTTCCTCAAACTCCCAATTATTTTCTTTTCTGGCAACGCCTACTTTTGACGTAGGCCGAGTCCATGATTCCTTTAAATGCGAACAGGGAGAAAGAATTCCCTGGATGAAGACAACTGCTAATTCTTAGCATATTATAGACGTTAGATATACGACTTTCACATTGCAAATATTCTATCACTATTTTCATGCAACAAAGCCAATAGATACTATAAGTAAAGTAAAGATTTATGATTAAATAATAAACTATTAACCATAAAAATTCACATAAAAAAATCATTTAGTGCTAGAAATAACAATTAAGGAAAGTATGCAGAGCAATATCGGTCGCTGCGGACGGAAATAGGTTGTGCTGCATCAGTCCTATAAATATATGGTAGGGCTTACTGATTAAATATAAAAGCATTGACAGATAAAGGTATTGGCCTGTAATGGTCTTGAAAAAGTACAAAGTTTTCGTTCTAGGGATATCAAAAAGTTAGGATTTTGGTTTTACCATGGCAGAAAAATCAAGTGATAATTCTTCCTGCTGCCTCCTCGCTCATTCCCTATTTCTCTCTGACTCCCCCTCCTGCTCCCCTCCTCGGAGCAGGGCTGTTTCAAAGTATCGCGAGTTAACAATTTAAGGAGAACAACAGATGAGAGGATCAGAAAATAGAGAAATTAGCCATTCTTTGCCGATTTTTCAGCCCGAATTGTGTCATTAAACTCTGTCTAAATATCTTTCAATTCCCTCAAAGCCACAACAAGTCGTTAATTAACCTTTAAGAATAATTGATAAATTTGGGGATAATCTTGGGGTTTAGGGTGGAAAATTCTCCCCTGCTCCCTGCTCCCCTGCTCCCCTGCTCCCCCTCTACCTTAGCCAAGAATGAAACAGCCCTGCCTCCTCGGAGGGGTTGAGTTAGGGGTGGGTTGACTCCTAAAACCCTATGGTATGGTTCAAGTACCTAACAAAACACTGAATAATGAAAAATCAGCGTTACTGAATAAATGTATGACTTTGTAGAAGCCAAAAGTTAGTAGTTAGAAAGGGGCATTACACAGTAACGAATGATTTTAGATTTTGTGCGATCTCAAATCCGGTTATAAAAAGCTAGTTTATCCAAATCATTCTAACCCTTCTGCCTCCAGCATAAGTGCCTTACCAACGCCCATAAATCTGCGCGCAACGGATAATTGGGGGAGGAGTTCAAGGCTCTGTAACTGATTGGATTAGCAATATATAGACGTCACCACCAGTACAGCGATCGCCCAGGAGACCCTCATTCTCCTTCTTGCTCTGAAGGTGGTGAGCAATACTTTAGTCAAACTGAAGGGCTATGGAATACCTTCATTTGTGGATGTTCAGTCACAAAATCACAAATAATTTATTATTTGCTAAAGATTTATTTCGGGATAAATCTGTTGGTAAAGTCAATCAACTATTTTTATAGCAAGGGGTTTAAAGTGTGTTTCTAAATTGTTAATGACTAAACTTATGTGCGATCGCTTTAGGGGGATGAAGTTGTATTGCTATTGAGATTTTATTGCTTACACATATTTAGATATTTTTCTCAAAAACAGTTGACGAAATATCAACCGTTGCGTTATACTGATCTCAGTACAAAATTAGAACGATCTAAGTACAAAAAAAAGACCGATTGCAAAGCAATTGGTCTTGGACTAAAAAATTAACTAACTTTCATTATGGCACATAATTTTACCAGCGGGGTATTCCTTGCTACTCCTGCGTGGCACGGCCTCGGTACGGTTATCCGTAAGCCTATTTCAGCAAAGAAGGCTATTAAGATGGCTGGCTTAAATTGGCAAATAGTAAAACAGCCAATTTGCCGAGTAGGTGAAAAAAGCTATAAACCTCTATCAGATCATGTAGCTATTGTTAGAGAAGACACAGACGAAGTTTTCTCTGTTCGCCACAAGTCTTACCAAGTATTTCAAAACTGGGAAGCCTTCGCATGGCTGGATGAATTTATTCAGAGTGGAGATTTGATAATTGATGCTGCCATCTCCCTTTCAGAAGGACGTAGGATTGCCATTACCTGCAAAATCAACACTCCACCAGCAGAAATAGTAAAAGATGATTTGATTGAATGCTACTTCGCTTTTAAGAATGACCACACTGGGAGTGGCAGTCTGGGTTTCCTTCTTACACCAGTAAGAATCGTTTGCCAAAACAGTGCGACTCGTTCTGCTGCCTAATAAGCAGTAGGGTTCCCGA
>NZ_JBNHEP010000227.1:0-45440 GCF_050015995.1 Dapis brunnea BLCC-M229
TTTTATGAGTTTGCAAACAGCTTCTAAAACCTTGAGATTGCTTCCTTTGAATCCGTTCCAGTCGCAATGACTTTACAATAATACAACCTATTTTCGTCATTGCGACCGATAGGGAAGCAATCTCAAGTCCCTAGTTTTTCGTACCTAATGCGTAAGTCCTGAATAACTAATTATCGGGACTTGATATGATAAATATAGTAGGCGGAAATATTAGAAATGACATTAAGCTCAAAAAACTTTGATTCTCTAAATCTGTATCGGGTGAATTTGTCAGGATTAGACCTGAAACAAGCTAGCTTTCGTAATGCTAATCTTCGCTATGTTGATTTGAGTAATACCAACCTAGATGGAGCTGACTTTACAGATGCCGATCTAACCCAGACTAATTTGGCAGGAGCGCAACTAAATGAGGTTAATTTCACTGATGCCAATTTATCCGAGGCTAACTTGCAAGGGAGTCAATTGTGTAATGCTATTTTAGAGCGTGCTTGTTTACAAGGTGCCAATCTCAATCAAGCCGATCTGACAAATGCCAACATTTGCAATTGGAAAATTAGCAGCTCCACAACCATTGAAGGAATACAAGGAATATCTGATAATGAAATTAATATTGACCTATCACAACAGCAATGGAAAAAGATCGACGCTACCCTAGAGGAACTCTACCAACTCAAAGGGATGGCCGATCGGGAAACCTGGAATGAACATTTTTTTGACAAAGCCAAAGATATGGAACTTCCGCCCCATATTTACAATCATCTGTTTAATAAATACTATGAGAGTCACCTTTTCCGAGAATCTCGAAATTCCTTCAGGGTTTACTTGCTGCGTGACTTACAATTTCTCAAAATAGAACGCTCGATCGAATCTCTGAACTATTCTATTGCTCACTTAGATATTTTTCCGATTTTGGAGAAGTTAGAGAAACTATCGATTATTGGTGCTTTATTTCTTCTGATTAATACATTAATTGAAGTTGACTATGAATCTCAGTATCGCACTTGGGAAATTATTAACTCTGATCAAGAAGAAGTTTTTGGTGGTACTCATCTAGGATTGGAAAGACTAGCCCAAGAAGGAAACAGTTTGGAGTGGCTACAGGCAGAGAATACAGAGTTAAACGGTATTAACCTGCGGAATGCCAATTTAAAAAAGGCTAATTTCAGCAAGGCTAAATTGAGAGAGGCTGACTTAAGAAATAGCGATCTAAGAGAGGCTGACTTGAGAGAAGCTGACTTAAGAAATGCGAAATTGAGAGGGGCAAAACTGGAAGGAGCAGATCTGGAAGGAGCAGATCTGGAAGGAGCAGATCTGGAAGGGGTTGACCTCAAAGACATTGACCTCAAAGGCGTTGTCCTTAAAGGGGCGAAGTTGACAAGGGTTCAACTAAAGGATCTTAAGCGAAAGAAGGCTAACCTGAGTGGGGTTGACCTGAGTAGTGCTAATCTGAGAGGGATTAACCTGAGTGAGGCTAATCTGAGAGGGATTAACCTGAGTGAGGCTAATCTGAGAAGGGCTAATCTGAGTAAGGCTAACCTGAGTGAGGCTAACCTGAGAGGGGCTGACCTGAGAGGGGCTAAAGGACTAACAGTCGAACAAGTACGCCAAGCTAAAAATTGGAAATCAGCAAAATTCGATTCATATTTCCAAAATCAACTAGATAACCCCAAACCTTAGAAGCTGTTTGAGAAATATTGCATAGAACCTATGAATCCGCGCAAACCTAACCCCCCTGCCCCCCTTCCCTTGTAGGGAAGGGGGGTCTCAAAGCCTCTCTCCTCCTAGGAGAGAGGTTTTTATAAGTTGACAAACAGCTTCTTAGAAAAATCTATGAACTATCCGTTCTACTAAACTTACCTAAAATTACCCAGTCTGGTAGGGTGCGTTAGGCAACGCCGTAACGCACCTTGAATTACACATATTTTATGATTACTGGTGCGTTACACTTCATTAACGCACCCTACTGGACTGTTTCAGCTAATATCCCAATGACAAAAAGAGCGATCGCCTTATTATAAATCCTGTTGTACCAGCCATCCAAAAAGAGCGATCGCCATTTACGCTATAATCAAAGGAGGTAAAAAAATACCCCCTGTATAATCTTTAGCCAGTAACTGTTTAATTACTTTTTAAAAGATTTCCGAGCTGAATTTCCCAAGAACAACAAGCCACCAAAAGCAAATAATCCTAAAGTGTTTGTAGGTTCAGGTACTGACTCAACAGTAATGCGTGCAATCTGATAGCCAGGAGCTGTGAAATCACCGTTTGGTGCTGCTGCTAGAATATTACCACCTTCTAGGAAACCGGGATGAAAAGTGACAACTCCATTCTCATCAGCACCAGTGTTAGGAGCAGCTTGGGCAAGGGCAGCAGTATTTTCTGGTATTTCATCATTAACTTCTGTTCCTGCATCCCAAACTCGATCGCCAGTCACAACAAAGTCAGCACCTAAGAAACTGCCATCATCATCAAAAATCTTGATTCCAAAAGGGTTTTCATTAGCAATAAAAGCATCATTACTAGGTAAACCCATTGCTGCATAACTGAAATAACGACTACTATCCAGACTACTATCTAGGTCAAATATCATAGAAGCAGTATCGCCAGAAGTCAGCACCTGAAAAGGACCTGTAGGTCCTAATATTGTAGCTTGAGTCTCGCCTGCGCCACTGTTGGCAAAAGCAGCAGTAATTGGTGCAGTATTAGCATCTTCGGCTAATGCTTCGAGATATTCAGGGGCAGCTACATCTAAGTCGAAAGTATCGAAGTTACCATTATGAAAGCCTACCCATAATGGAGAGAAAAAGAACCCTTGAGTAGGGGCAATATTTTCTACTGTAACTTTTAATCTTGCTGCTGTTGCTGCGGAACTAATAGTTAGGGTCGAAGTTACGGCCATTGCTGTGGCGATCGCTCCACGAATATTTAACCAAGTTTTACCATTTATATTCATTAGACATCTCCAAATTTATTTGATTATCTGTACTCTCCGTAAAATTTAGGATGAGTGCTTAGGTTTGATATTAAAAACCAGAGATTAAAATTATCTGAATTTTGTCTGAGTTTTTTCTCTGGATTTTTTATTGAATTTTCTCATTTTCTTGACTGATAATAAATCTCCAAAAAAAGTATGGAAGTTCAATGAAACTTACCTACAGGGGTTCGGTTATTATGTTTTCTGATATCATGTCCGGTAGCATCGGTATTGTATAGCAAAGCTAGGGAACAGGGAACAGAGAAGAGGGACCAGAGAGAGGAAGGTTTAAGAGCAAGAAAAAACTTAAATTTCCTGTTGATATTTACGCTAACTTTTACACAAACGATATAAACGGACATGATATGACTCCTTACTTCAATCATAAACCCTCCAGTCAAGTGGAAAGTCAAGCCTTAATTTCTAAATTTCCGATCATCCCCAAATCTTCGTGGTCGAGAATATGACAATGGTAAACAGTCTTTCGAGCAAAATCTCGTAATGGCATCCGAATTAAAACAGTCTCTGCTGGTCTGACTAATACTACATCTTTCCAGACGTGATAGGATTCTAGCCAATTCTTGGTAACTTAATACGATTAAAACCTACTGATATTGAACCGTCCAGAGTAAAACTATCATCTCTACCTTTTTTCTTAAGTCTAGGTTGACTAGACACAAGGAGTGAATCTTCGTTTCCAAGAGTAAAGACAAATGCCTCAAAGCATCCATACGGCTCTGTTTTAGATACTTAGTACCCACCAATAGTTATTCGGTTTAAGCATTGCTACTAAAAGTTTATGCAGGTCGATTGCAGTAGGAAATTTAAGTTTATTATCAGGATTATTTGAATTGTGCTATACGAATGTTTCTAGTCAACCACAATCCCCAATTGTAAGCGTACCTAGCTACAAAGCGCGTGTTTAGCTAGTAATGTTTTTTGTTCGTTTGTGGGGTGTAGTTCAGTTTTGAATCCAAGTAGCATAAAACAGATAATCCCAGATTTTTATAGACAATAGACCTCTCCGGAAAAGAGGGAGAAGGGAGCAGGGAGCAGGGAGCAGGGAGAAATAATTGATAATTTATACGAGATAATTGATTTAATTTTTGATTATCGGAGATGTCTAATACCAGATTTTAGCCAACAGTTACAAACCCTCTCCACGGGAACTTCAAAAAATCAACTAAACCAAACTAACCCACTTAAAGTCAGAACTATCAATAGTAAAGCGACCCAAACAAACTGATTATCTTTTGTATTGACCTTGCTGGGATCGACAACTTCTAATTGAGCAGTTTTTGGCTTCGGTGGAGGCGACTTAACTTGGGAAACTAGACCGCTACCCCTACGATCTTTAGCATCACTCTCAGATATTGCGCCCAAGTCAGGAATTTTTGTTACCCATTCTGGTCGGGTTCTCAGTACAGGTGCTTCCAGAATAGCTAATATACGTTTTGCTTGTTGCCTGGTTTGTAAATAAGAATGACGAGTGAGTTTTTTACAAAGGGCAGTAGCTTCTTGAACTTTGCCTGCAGCTTGATATGCTGTCACTAGCCATATTTGTGTCTCTCCTCCTAACCGAGAATTAGGATTGATATTTTCTAGGGCAGTTTCTAAATGCTGTAATGATTTGCTATATTGACCACGTTCAAAGGCGTGTTTCCCAGCTTTATATTCAGTTTCAAATAACTCTAGGTTTTCTGAACTCACAATCTCTATTAATTTTTTTAGATATTTAAAGTAATTTAATTAGGACTTACGCAAGTACAACATATTTTCGTCATTGCGACCGACAGGGAAGCAATCTCAAACCCTAGTTTTTCCTACCTGATGCGTAAGTCCTGTTTATATTATGTTCGGTTAAATAGTTATAATTAGAGCTTCCTAGTAGGGCTTGAACAATTAAAATAGATAGGGCTAAAGCCCTACTACAAACAAATTAGGCAAATGCAGAATAGCCCAAGTTGGGAGGGACATCTTGCCAACGCCCTTGACCTACTGCTTGATTTGCTTCTGTGATACTAATATCTCCAGTGTATAAGGCACGACCAACAATTGCGCCTTCAACGCCAATGGGTTCTAATGATAGTAAGCTTAATAGATCCGTAATTGAACTAACACCACCAGAAGCAATTACAGGAATGTTAACTGAAGTAGCTAACTCCCTTAAGGCTTCTATATTAGGTCCTTTGAGAGTACCATCCCGGTGAATATCAGTGTAGACGATCGCTGCAACTTTAAATTTGGCCATTTGACGCGCCAGGTCAGTTGCTGATACTTCTGAAGTTTCTAACCAACCTTTGGTAGCAACCTTACCATCTCTGGCATCAATACCTACAATAATTTGACCAGAAAATTCTTGGCAAAGGTTGGAAACTAACTGAGGTCGCTCTAGGGCAACAGTACCCAAAATAGCCTGCTGCACCCCAAGAGCAAGTAGACTTGCCACTGCGGAATAGTTGCGTAACCCACCGCCTACTTGTACTGGTACATCTACTGCTTTGACGATCGCTTCAATTGTCTTTTGATTAACTGGTTGTCCTGCTTTTGCACCGTCTAAGTCTACTAAGTGTAGCTTAGTTGCTCCTTCCTTTACCCATCTTTTCGCTACATCAACTGGATTATCATTGAAAACTTGCGTTCGCTCATAATCTCCTTGATACAACCTTACACAACGTCCACCTAATATATCGATCGCGGGAATTATATTCATAAACTTGATATTTTGTATACAAAACTACTAATTTTGTTCACAGTTGCACCCACTGTTAACATGATACATAATCGAACTAGAAAGTCCTGACCATAAAGGAGTTTTTACTCCTGCTAACCTCAGAGCTTCTGCAGTCCAATCATTACAAGCTCTTAAAATTGAATAAGTATCTTTTGCTGCATAAAAACCAACTCTATAATTAGGGTCTATGGTCAGACTTCTTCTATTACCCTGGGCATCAAACTGGAAAGAATCATTGATAAATTCCATTAGCCTATGGTAATTAGATTGGGTAATTATAGCACACTTAATTTCATATTGTTTAGGAACATTTTGATAAGCTAATACCCTCATTGCAGAAGGTGTGGGCAGGAATAGGGCCTGAAAAATTGTTACAATTGGTAATAATGTCCCAGTATAAGTTTCTAGAAAATAAGCTCTATCGCCAAAGCCAAAAGCTAGATAATTTATTGAAACTGATGGATTAACTATTAATTTTAAGTTTAAATGTTCTTGCCAATCCCAACTTTTAGTCTTGGCTGGAACTAGAATATCTGTATGGATACCTGTATTGTAAATGTATATTGGTATACCGTTTTTTAATAAGTTTAAATCACAAGAATTATTCCCCAAATTTCTAGGAGAAAAGTAACCAATATTTAAGCAAATAACTACAGATAAAATAAAAATTAATAAAATTTTAGTAATTCTCTTTTTTAGCATAAAAAAATTATGATTTATTGATTGGGATCGTCAACATAACCCCCCATAATGATTGGCTCATTTTTTGAATTTCACCCACATTCTCAAAAAAGTATCAATATAAAAATTAATGAGTTGAATTATGCAACAGTAATTGAATTTTGACTCTACCTTAAACTCTACAGGATTTTTCTGTATGCAGCAGCACTCCTCCTAGAACTAGATTGATTGCTTCTTGAGTTTGTTTTTCAATCATTTCTTGGCTCAAAAGTTCCCGTTCTGGCTTGAGATAATTGAGATTTTTCTGGGCATCAAAATAAAATACACAGATCCCCAGAATGTTAATGGCTGTTAAAAATGGATCGAGCTGCCGAAAATTTCCTTCTGCTATTCCTCGTTCGAGAATATTTACTAAACAGACAAAACTTTCTTGCCAACCACTTAGTTTACCATATTTACCCTGATTTTGGATCGCTTCGTGAAACCATAGTCTCCCTCTATGAGGATGAGATGCTTCGTAGGCGATCGCTGAACGTACTAGCATTTTCAATGCTACTTCTGCTGGTAACTTCTCTAGTTGCGACGGATGAATCATTTGATTAAGTTCTCTCGCCAGTCTTTGAAAAACCTCCTGATACAAACCTTCTTTACTGTTGAAGTAATAATAAATCATGGCCTTTGTTACTCCTGTACGATCCGCGATCGCATCTATTCTTGCCCCAGCTAAACCAGACTTAGCAAACTCTTCCTCTGCTGCATCTAAAATTTCGGCTTTTGTTGCTTCTCGATCTCGCAATTTTCGTTTCTTGTTAGGCAATGATTTTTCTTTGGCAGGATGGTTCACGAGTATATAGACTCCCAACAAATTTACTAGCTTGAACTGAAAAGGCCAAGCTTTACACTCTTAACTATGGCCAACACTTGGCCTTGACCCGTAGCTAATTAATATTAGCATTTGCTTCGTTAACTCTTGACAAAGCAAATTTAATAGTTTTATAGTAATTACTAACTAAAAATTTAGTTAGTAATTACTAAGAGGAGTACTAAATGGCATATATAGATATACCATCAGGTTTTCCCGGCATTGCCGGGTTAATGAAATATCGACCCGATACAGGCAAACTGCTGTTGGAATTGAGCGAAACTTTGTTGAGAGGAGACTCACCCCTATCACTAGAAGAGCGAGAAATCATAGCTGCTTATGTATCTCACCGGAACGAATGCAACTTTTGCACAGGTGTTCATGGAGCGGTAGCCAAACAATTGCTCAAAAACGATAGTAATGTAGTTGATACAGTTTACCAAAATCTTGAGAGTGCAAATATTACAGACAAACTCAAGGCGCTACTAAAAATAGCAGCAAAAGTGCAACTTGATGGTAAACAAGTTTCTGAGGATGATATTCAACAAGCAAAAAATTTAGGTGCAACAGATAGGGAAATTCACGATACAGTATTAATTGCAGCAGCTTTTTGTATGTTTAATCGTTATGTAGATGGTTTGGCAACTACTATACCAAAAGAACCTGGAGCTTATGAACAAATAGCTTGTCAAATAGTAGAATCTGGTTATAGTGGATCTAAAGAATTATTATTTGAATAGACATCTCCAGAAAAAAGGGAACAGGGAACAGGGAACAGGGAAAAAGAATTGATTTTATTTTTGATTTTTGGAGATGTCTAATAGTAATATATAGCTTTAAGTATTCAGCTATCAGCTAGCCTCTTGCCTTCTGGGTCGTAACTGCGAACTTCAGCTCAAATAAAAACTATTGGTTGTAAAGGATTTCAATTTTATCAATGTCCTAAAATTTTTTTGTATTGCTATACCAATTTCATAAAATGTTGCAGAGTGTGAGTTTGTTGGAAGGTGTTAGGTGTTAGAAGGAGTGCAAAAATATTAATAGTTTTGCAAATGATTTTACAGTAACTATACTTTTTTAAATTTGCTCTATTCTAGTTTAGAAACAAGATAACCCTATAGATAAATTTAGGGCAAACATTTTTTTAGTAAATCTGATTTGAGAGGAAGAAATGGAACCAATTTTACCAGGCGCACCTTGGTTGATTGCTCATAAATCAATGTTGGGTTTTAATCAACCACAAAAAATTACTTTAAACGGGAAAGATTATGTTATTTGGCAAAACCAAAAAGGCAAAGTTTTTGCCCTCGATAATATCTGCCCCCATTTACAAGCTCCTCTATCTGAAGGGTGGGTTTGTCAAGAACGAAACACAATAACTTGCCCCTTTCATGCTCTAGAATTTGATGTAGAAGGAAAATTATATAAAGAGGGTAAATTAGATACTCAACCAGTTACTCAAACTTTAGAATTAATAGTTAAAGATGATTGTATCTGGACTTACGGTGGCTATGAACCAAGACTGCCAATTCCTGAATTAATTCACAGAGTAACTAAGGAATATGAATTTCTAGGAGTAACTGGAGAAAAGAGTATTCAGGCAGATTTCTTAAGGAGTATGCTTGTGAACTACGATTATAATCATCAAAATGGTACTCATAAGGATTTATTTCAAATTACTTCATGTGATGTTAAGTCATACCAAACTGATGGATATTATGCCAAAGTAGAACAAAAAGCAACAAGAGCAAAAAATACTCTCGGAGAAATTTTGAAAAATCCAGCTTTGGGGATAATTCCTAAAGTTATGAATAATATTTTGGAATATTCTTTTCCTTCAACTACAGTTTTATTTGCTGAAGCACCAGTTGGTAGTATTGCTCAAACTCATATTATTTATCCAGAAAGAGAGAATCTAACAAAGACTTTTATTTTGTTATATGGAAAATTCAAAAATCCACTATTAAAGTTTTTGTTTCAAAAATCATTTTTGCAGGCAGCAGCTACTGTTATTGAACAGGATACAAAAGCAGTAGAAAATCTTTATCCGCGACAAAAACCTAAAATTAGATTGCCAAATGAAGAGATTATGTTTGATGCCGAAAAACTTTATTATGATTGGTGATATCCAGTCCACTAGCATCAGTATTATAAAGTAAGGGTCATTTCAGTTATCAGTTGTCAGTTGTCAGTAAGAAGGAAGAGGGAAAAAACTTAAACTTGGTATAGATATTTTTCCCAGGATTTATAGAAACCGACATGATGTAAAGTGTTAGGAAAAGGGAAGAGGAATTATTATTTTTCCCTCTTCCCGATCTATTGAATTGAAGTATTAATTTACTTTGCTATCTTTCTGTAATTTTCAGTCTCAAAACCCAATGACTATTATTTTGCCATACTAAAAGTATAGTTATTACCAGCCACCACCATCACCTCCACCATCACTGCCACCACCACCAAAACTACCACTATCATAGCTTCCAGAGCTACTGCTACTGCTACTGTGACTGTAGCTACTATCATCACTGTAAGAGCTACTACTACTGTTATTCGATCTACTACCAGTAGTTTTACGATCGCTACTGCTACTACTCAAGCTCTTACCTTTATTGCATCTAGAGCTACTGCTACTACTCTTGTAAGAACTATTGCTAGTTTGAGTCGAACTATTGTCAGCATTTTTAGTAATAGAGATGGAAGCTTTCTTACTACCAGAGGTGCTGCTGCCAGTTTGAGTCGAACTATTGTCAGCATTTTTAGTAATAGAGATGGAAGCTTTCTCACTTCCAGAAGTACTGCTACTACTATAGATGCTTTTCGCACTCATCTGGGTTTTGTTAAAACTTTTGAATATACCCCGGAACATCCATATCAGTAAGATACCTATGAAGATACCTATACTTATAAAGAAAGTCTGTGTATTTGGAAGTGCTGTTACAAATGCTAGGATAATATTTTCCAGATACCCTAGTTGAAGTACTGATACCAGAAAAATACTGATGAAGATACCCATAAAGATACCTGCGATGGAAGTTTTACTTAACTGAGATTTCTCTGTTTTCAGAGATGTTACTAATTCTTTTGTACCTGCAACCACACCATTTTCAAAGTTTCCTGACTTAAATTCAGGGATAATTTTAGTGTCGATAATATTACTAACCTTAGCATTTGGTAAAGTTTGCTGTATTCCCTTACCAGTTTCAATTTCCACACGGCGATCGCCTACAGAAACTAAAAACAGCACACCGTTATCTTGACCTTTTTTACCAATTCCCCAATAATTAAACAACTTAGTAGCAAATGCTTTGGGAGTTGCTGCTGGTTGAGTTTCTGGCACAGTTACAACAGCAATTTCCGAGCCATTTTTGGCTTCTAAGTCGGAAATCATTTGGTTAAGTTGATTTTCTGTACTTTGACTGAGAATTTCAGCCATATCTGTCACCCAACCATGATAATGTTGTCGGGGGTTTGATACTTGTTGTACCGTTAGAGCAAAACTAGGCAAAGGATGTATTAGCCAAGTTTGGACTACAAAAATTATTGGCAAGACACATCTCAAGATAATTAAAGGAAAATTCATAATTTCTACCTCTTGGAGAAACAAGAAAATGTTCGCTATTAATTACTCAGGTGCAGTTGATTAATTTATGATTTCTGGAATGGCCAGTTTGGTTAGAATCTTGGAATTTTTAGCTATGTAGCAATCCGCGCATTGGTTGTGACAATTTTTATAATAGACATCTCCAGAAAAGAGGGAACAGGGAACAGGGAACAGGGAACAGGGAACAGGGGGGAGTAATTGATAATTTATGGATAAGAATAGATTTTATTTTTCATTTTTGGAGATGTCTAATAGTTAATTTGAACTGAAAAGCTTTAAAATTATGACTCCTGTAGGGGGGAATGGCCATTCCCCCCTACCAGCAAAATATTACAACTTAAATAGGATTACTATAGAAGCCATTTGGTATTTTTACCTGGAAGTAAATTTTTGAAGTACGGAGTCATTTGTGGATATAGGAAATAGACCGAAAAGATGGAAAAATATTTCAATACACCCCATCTCCCCATCACCCTATCACCCCATCACCCCATCCATTTTTCAATAGACCTCAAATGGGTTCTATAGATGGCTCTTAGCTTTTTCTCGCTTTCAAATCGGTAGCAAAATCTTCATAGGGTCGTAATGATGTAACCTCGATATTCACATATTGTCCCAATTTTTTCACAATTGGTAAATCCATAATTATTTGGTCAAGTTGATCGGGAGATTCCACATCAACAATAGCTATTACTCTACGAGTTCCCACACACTTCCATAAATTTACTACAATTCCTGCTTCCTTAGCACTCATTGCAGCATCTGCTTCTTCGCTCCAAATAGTAAATAGTTCTTCTTGGCTCATAGTAGCAGGATATTCTACTCGAAAGTCTAAGTGATACAGCATAGATACCTTAGTTTAAATAATACATAAAATTATTTTCTGATCCTATCATACAAAAAGAGTTAGAGACTGTTTGTAAAGGAAATATAAAAAGGATATAGGGAACAGGGAACAGGGAACAGGGAATAGGGAATAGGTATGGAGGGAGGAAGAAATCAAGACAACTATTTGTAAGTTAAAAATCTGGGAATATATGTACCTTTAAACCTCTGGTATCTAGGAAATTTCAATCTCTTGAAGTACTACCGCTTTTAGATTTTAGTCATTATTTGCTCTGTTAAGACTTATTTTACAAACAGTCTCTTAGGAGTTAAGAGGGAAGAGAATTTAGAAAGATTTGGTAATGACGCTCAAATGGAACATTTTTTTATACCGAATTAACCGGATTTGATATAATACTTTACGTGGCTAGAATTTCTCGGTTGGTCAGTAGGGAAAACGCATCTAAATTCTGGAAACTTTTGCCATTAAGCTTTAGAGAAATGATGAGTATAAATACTCATAAGCTTGACATCCTTGCCCTATAAGAACTTCAAAATAAGATGCGTTTGCCCTGGGTTGCTCAGAAAGACTTTATCATCCACTAAAAACCTAGAAAATCATTTAGGAACTACGCGCGTATTTGATTCTTGATTATAATCAAGAATTTTCCTGCGCGACATTAAAGGTGGAGCAAATGCGGCAGCTATATCGCCTGACCACAATTTTATCACTACATATATAGGACTACCAATTGTTAATTATTAATTGTTAATTATTAACTTTTGAAGCCAAACGTTCACAGACTAAAACAGTTCCCTTTTCTCCCTTTGTAATGCGAAGTTCTTCATCTAGATAAAGGAGTTCTAAACGACCTTTAGGCGATCGCTTCATTGTAAAAGAAATTTCTCCTGTTTCTGTATTCATACCTTGGGGAGGTATTAACCCAAACATCAACTTTAAAAATACAGACATTAATTGTTCTTTTAACCCTTTCTTTGATGCTTTAGGTTGAACAAATATATCTTTCCAAATTGATAAATCTTCACCCTTTTGTGGAGCTAAAGTTCCTCCTGTAAATTCGACTTGTAAGTTTTTATTATCGGCAGGATAACAAACACCTAAATTACGAACTATACCTTTTAATGGTGGGAATAATTCATCAATAATACTAAACTCAACTACAATATCATGGCTACGTTTTTCTCCTTCTCCTAACAACACAACAGGTTGTCTAACAGAGTCAATAACTAACTTTAAATTGGTAGGTTCAAACATATTAAATGCTAATCTTCCCAGAGTATAAGCATATTTACCATTAGAGAGTTTCTATCCTTGAGGAAAAGAAGGGGCACTAATTAATAGCCAGTCTTGAGATTCTAAGAGTGAGCTATGGGTTGGGTCTACTATAGGGTTAAGTTGAGAAAGTTGCTCAATTTTTTCCTTAACCTTGTGCTGTTTAACATCTCCGTCATAGGTCTTCAAAGCTTCTCTCAAAGCGATTTTTGTTTCAAGTATTGTTGCTGTATCATTCATAATTTTTGCCCCAGATTATAGATTAATTACCTGTATTAAATTAATTTAACATTAATAGGGTAGGGATTTGCTCTCCAAAGAAGGGCAAGATTTTATCTGGGAATAATAATGGTAAAAATTGTACCTTCCCCAACTATAGAATTACAGGTAATCTTACCACCGTGTTTTTCTGTTACTATTTGATGAGCGATCGCCATGCCCAAACCCGTCCCTTTTCCTACTCCTTTGGTGGTAAATCCTTGCTGGAATATTTTTGCTTTTACCTCTTCTGTCATTCCCGTTCCATTGTCAGCAATACTCACGATCGCCTGCTTGTTGTCTTCACTCAATTCCGTTCCTATCGTAATCCGATTTGGTTCTTTTTCTATTTCTTGAAAGGTTTTTCCTTGATTGCTTCCATCTAAAGCATCGATGGCATTAGCTAACAGATTCATAAATACTTGATTTAGTTGCCCCGCATAGCATTTCACTTGAGGAATATTACCGTAATTTTTAACCACTTCAATAGCTGGACGGTTTTCGTTAGCTCTCAGCCGATATTTTAAGATTAATAAGGTGCTATCTATTCCGTCGTGCAGATTAAACTCGGTTTTGGCTGCGGTATCCGTGCGAGAGAATGTTCGCAGAGATGTGCTGATATGGCGAATTCGTTCGCATCCCTCTGCCATTGATGCCATCAATTTGGGAAAATCTTCAGCAATAAATTCAGGTTCTAGAGCCTCAATCTCTGCGATAATTGACTCTGGTGGAGATGTATTTTTTTGATATATTGAAAGTATAGTCAGTAAATCTTGCAAGTGCTCAAAACCTGCGTCAATATTACCTCCAATAAACCCAACAGGATTATTGATTTCGTGAGCCACTCCTGCTACCAAATTCCCCAAGGTGGCCATTTTTTCACTTTGAACTAATTGCAGTTGAGCCTCTTGTAAATCTTTCAGTGCTTGTTGCGCTTGTTGATACAATCTGGCATTTTCCAGGGAAATTGCTGCTTGAGCGCAGAGGGTATCTAAAATTTCTAGGCGCTCCCTAGTAAACGCATCTGCAGTTAAACGATTTTCTAAATAGAGAATACCGATTAATTTCCCTCGTTGGAGTAAGGGCATACACAGCAAACTTTGGGGATGAAAACGTAGCAAATAACTATCGGCAGCAAACTGTTCTTGAGCAGCTTTGGCATCTAAAAGTGCAGTTTCTGTGGTGCGTCTAACATAGTTAATCAATCCTACTGGTAAGTCTTGACTATCTTCCAGAGGAATGGATTGATTGAATGAATTTATAGTTAATTGACTGCTTTCTCCAGTACGAGTTGCAATCGCTTCTATGGTCAATCCTTGTGCCCCTGTTAATAATAATGCACCTTTGGTAGCTCCAGCATTTTCCAGGATAATATTCATCAGAGTGGAGAGCAGGCGATCTAGTTCGATTTCTCCTGAGAGATTTTGAGAGGCTTTTAAGAGGGAGGAGAAATCGAAAATAGAGGAAATATTGGCAACAGTTGCGGTTTGAGAATAAGAATTACTTGTAAGTTTGGAAATGCTGGTATTTGAAGACAAGGAAGTCAGATCGCGTTCTAGAATTGGTCTTAATAGTTCGGGATAGCGTACTTCGAGGTCTTTAACTTTAGCTTTAGCTCCCCATTGAGCATAGCAATAGTAGGCTTCTTGTAGATAAAGCATGGCAAATTTTTCTTTGCCCCAGTCGAGGTAGAATTTGGCAGCAAGTTCGTTAGCCAAGGCTTCTTCTTGGATATATTTGTTTTCTTTGGCTCCAGCAATGGCGCGATCGTAAAGGTCAATACAGTCTACTTCATTTCCTAACAAACTGTTCGCAGCCGCATCAACTAAAAAGTATTTGTGGGAAAAATTTTCAGGGCAACTTGCTGCCCACTGCCTGAGTTTTGCTTGGTTGAGCTTGACTTTTTCAAAATAATCATTATTTGAATTTAAGGAATAAAGACGACAATATTCTATCGCAGCTATCGACTGATAAAAATTAAGAGCTGCAACCTGATATTTACCGGGGATAACATTAATAATTTCATCTGCAGAGCGTGCTGCTATCAGAGCCTCTTCATAGCGACCATACAAACACAAAACTTTCGTTTTTAAGATCCAATAATGACAAATAGCATAGGTGCTGTTATTAGCCTTACAATTCTCTAAATACTCCTGTTCGGTGGAAAGATCGTTCGAGGACTTTTGGGTGATATCGGCAAGCCAAATATTCAAGCCAACCATAACATCCACCGCAAGTTGATAATTGAGCGTCTGAGTAGCAAACTCCAAATGTTGTGGAAGGATTTCCTGAATTTCTAGAATATTATCCCCCGCATAAAATGGGTTCAGGGACTTGTACATTAGAATATTTGCCGAAAAAATTAGTTCTCCAGACTCCAAACCTGCAACCAACCCTTCATTGAAAATAGATTCTGTTTCACGCAGAGGGCGCACCCAAGACAGGATGTTATTCCCAAGAATGTAACACGCTTTACAGAGATCGCTGCCCTGATGGAAACGTTTAGCTAAATTTTCTGCAAGTTTGCCAAATTCATAGCCCAATTGATAATTGCCCTGTTTTCCTCCCACATACATCCCATAGGAAGAAAATCCATAGCTTGATTCAGCGACCATACCAAAGTTGAGGGATATAAAAACAATCGATAATGTAATCAGAAAGTACAGGTCTTCTTTTTGCAGGACATAAGTTGGCACTAACAAATTATTGAGTATTTTTATAATTGCACGCTTCTCTGGATCGGTTGCTTCAGGCTCTGAAACGATCTCTTCTATCTTCCGATTACCAAGCTTGAGGTCAATCTGAGCTTGACAAGATTCAATTTTTTCTTTTAGGTTCGTTTCTGATAAGTCGAAATTCAAGCAGTCTAAGGCTTTTTTTCCATATTCAAGCGCTTGCAGGAATTCCCCCTGTAAGGTAAATTGCAAAACAGCTAGATTAAACGCTTCAGCTCGATCGATAGCCTGTTTTGTGGATTGCACGATCGATTCAACAAGCGCAAGAGATGTAGCAAACTTTCCTGACAGATAGTTAACTTCTGCTAGGTTAAGGTAAACCTCCAAAGTGACTTCATAGCACTGCTGCCAACTATCGGTTGGTAAAAGTTTCCTGGCTATTTCAAAATAGTCAATCGCCGATTCATATGCTGTGGTTTCTTTGGCTCTAATCCCTGCAATGCGGTTGAGACGAAGGAGTTCCGAGCGTTCTTTCTGGGTTTGAGGATTGTTAATCCCTTTATTTAAGTGATTGACAATTGCAAAAATGCGTTCGACAAGTCTATCTGGCGATATGTTAGCAAGCAACAACCGACCAATTTGAACGTGCGCGATTTGCTTTTTTTTCTCTGGAATTAAAGCATAAGCAGCTTGTTGAACGCGATCGTGTAGGAAACGATAATTTATATCAATTCTCTCAGCTTCAGCAGAGTTAATTTCACCTTGAAAAAACTTGTAAGCTTGGCTAGTCGGTAAAACCATCCCTTCTTGCAGCGCACTCCAAAGTTGGCTCGCCACTTCCTCTGATGGAGTTTCACAAACAACAGCCAAAGTTTCCAAATCAAACTGATTGCCAATACAAGCAGCTAACTTCAACACCTCTTGTGTCCCTTCTGGCAACTTCTGCAACCTTCCTGCCATAAATTCTACCACATCATCCGTGAGAGCTGCATCTCGGACCTTCACCAAATCGCATTCCCAATATCCCAAATGAGGATTAAATAAAATCAATTTATCTTCATACAACCCTTTCAAAAATTGCGTAGTAAAGAAGGGATTTCCTTGAGTCTTTTGATAAACCAATTCTGTCAGTGGTTGAGATTGTTCCACTTGACAAATTAGGGTTTCGGCTATGAGCATATCAATGTGATGTACGGACAAGGGGGCAAGAGTTATGGTGGAAATTGCTGCTTCCTGCTCTCTTGGTGCGCATTCCCTCTCTTGGTCAGCATTCCCTTGCGTCTTACACCGACGCGGGTTATGACCGCTTGCACCTGTCGGCGACGCGAGGTCGCACCGCTTTTCCAATTCTGCTAAGGTCAACATCAGAGGATGAGCGGGGAAAACTTCGTTATCCCGATATGCTCCCAGAAGTAGTAGATATCCTGTTGTACTATTCCTCATCAATATCTTCATTAGATTTAATGATGCCGAATCTGCCCATTGCAAATCGTCTAAAAATATTGTCAAAGGATGTTCTTTGCTAGTGAAGACGGCAATGAATTTCTCAAATAGTAAGTTAAAGCGATTTTGGGCGGCACTTCCGGATAGTTCGGGGACGGGAGGCTGTTTTCCAATAACTGCTTCGAGTTCGGGGATAACATCAATGAGAACTTGTCCATTATTTCCCACCGCTTCCAGGATTTGAGTTTTCCACTCAAGCAATTTGGTATCGGATTCTCCGAGTAATTGCTCCATTAAGCTGCGAAAGGCTTGGACAAAAGCAGAGAAGGGAATATTTCGATTGAATTGGTCGAATTTCCCTTTGATAAAGTAACCTCGTTGCCGGACTATGGGTTTATGAACTTCATTAACCACCGCAGTTTTCCCGATACCGGAGAATCCTGCCACCAGTACTATTTCGCTTTTTCCTTCAGCAACACGCTCAAAGGCATCAAGTAGTGTTTTGACTTCGGCTTCACGTCCGTAGAGTTTTTCGGGAATCAGGAAGCGATCGCACAAGTCCCGCTCTCCTAATTCAAAAGCCTCTATTTTACCACTTTCTCTATATTCCACCAGACATTTTTCTAGGTCATATTTTAGCCCCAAAGCACTCTGATAGCGTTCTTCGCCATTTTTAGCCATCAGCTTGAGGACTAGCTGTGATAGTGTTGGTGGACATAAAGAACCCCCTAATACCACCGAGTTACTGAGAGGGTCTGGGGACAAAGCTATATGAGCATGAATCAATTCTAAGGCATCATCCCTGCTAAAGGGTAAAGTTCCCTTCAGTAATTCATAAAATGTCACTCCTAGTGAATAGAAATCACTGCGATAGTCAATTCCTCGATTCATCCTTCCTGTTTGCTCCGGCGACAGATAGGCGAGGGTTCCTTCTAAGACATTGGGGGTTTGAATGCTTTGGATTTCTTTCGGTAAAAGGCTAGAAATACTAAAATCAATTAATTTTACTTGTTTGGTTTCTGGATGAATCAGGATATTTGCTGGTTTAATATCTTTATGAATAATCCAATTATTGTGGAGTTGGTGTAGAATTTCAGACATTTGAATAGCAATATCTAGAAATTCAGGGATACAGAAGGAGGATTTTCCTTCATACTCGGCCAAGGATACACCCCCCATATCTTCCATAATCAGGGCATAGCGGTTTTCGTAGCGCTCTAGGGCATAGGTTTTGATGATGTTTTCTATCTCTAGGTTTTTGCTAATTGCATATTGATTTCTAAACTGAACTAATTCTCTAAAGGAAGGATATTGATTGCGGATTAATTTGATAATGACTGGTTGTCCATTCTCCACATTCTGACCGCGATAAACTATGGTCCTATCGCTTTCGTGAATGAGTTCAAGGGCTTGATAATTGGCAATTTTAATTGTTTTTGTCTCAGTCATTGGCTCAGTTTGTTCGTCGTTGAGTCTAATTTTGGTTATATTTAGCCCAGTTTACTTCATTTTTGGCCAATAGTCTAGCTCATAGGAATATTTACAGTTGTCTGTTTGAATCAACTGCATAACCATAAATTTAGATATTGTTTGTCAACAATTATGAAGTGTTTTTGCCCCTTACTCATGCACTACCGGCGAGATTTGATCTCGGAATCATAATTGTAAAAATTGTACCTTGCCCAACTTTTGAATTACAGGTAATCTTACCACCGTGTTTTTCTGTTACTATTTGATAGGCGATCGCCATCCCCAAACCCGTTCCTTTTCCTACTCCTTTAGTGGTAAATCCTTGCTCGAATAGTCTGGCTTTCACTTCTTCTGGCATTCCCGTCCCATTGTCAGAAATTTGCACGATTGCATTCTGGAGGTCTTCGCTCAATTGAGTCCTGATTGTAATGCAATTGGGATTGTTTTTCATATCGGGATAGGTTTTCCCTTCATTGCTTTCATCTAAGGCATCAATCGCATTAGCCAACAGATTCATAAACACTTGATTTAGTTGCCCCGTATAGCATTTTACTAGGGGAAGAGCGCCATAATTTTTAACCACTTCAATAGCTGGACGGTTTTTGTTGGCTTTGAGGCGATATTTTAAGATTAATAAGGTGCTATCTATTCCGTCGTGCAGATTAAACTCGGTTTTGCTGGCGGTATCGGTGCGAGAGAATGTTCGCAGAGATGTGCTGATATTGCGAATGCGTTCGCATCCCTCTTCCATTGATGCTATCAATTTCCGAAAATCTGACGCTACAAAATCCAACTCTAGGTCTTCAATCTCTGCAATAATTTCATCGGGAATAGAGGCATATTTTTGATACAGAGAAAGACCATTAAGTAAATCTTGCAAATACTCAACAGCTATGTTAATATTCCCTCCAATAAACCCAACCGGATTATTAATTTCGTGAGCTACTCCTGCTACCAGATTACCCAAGGTGGCCATTTTTTCATTTTGTACTAATTGCAGTTGAGCCTCTTGTAAATCCTTGAGAGCTTGTTGTGCTTGTTGATACAATCTAGCATTTTGCAGGGAAATGGCTGCTTGAGCACAGAGTGTATCTAAAATTTCTAGGCGCTCCCTAGTAAACGCATCTGCGGTTAAACGATTTTCTAAATAGAGAATGCCGATTAATTTCCCTCGTTGGAGTAAAGGCATACAGAGCAAACTTTGGGGATGAAAATGCAGTAAATAACTATCGGCAGCAAACTGTTCTTGGGCAGCCTTGGCATCTAAAAGTGCAGTTTCTGTGGTGCGTCTGACATAGTTAATTAATCCTACTGGTAAGTCAATACTTTCTTCTAGGGGAATTGATTGATTTAGTGAATCAATGGTTAATTGACTGCTTTCTCCAGTACGACTAGCGATCGCTTCTACCATCAATCCAGTTTCACTGGTTAATAATAATGCACCTTTAGTTGCTCCGGCATTTTCCAGAATAATCTTCATTACTGTTGAGAGTAAGCGAGAAAGTTCAATTTCTCCAGAGAGAGTTTGGGAAGCTTTCAATAATGAAGAAAAATTGAGAATAGAGGAAATATTAGTAATTGTTGCTGTTTGAGAATAAGTATTACTGGTGATTTCAGAAATAGTGGCTTGAGAAGATACAGATTGGCGATCGCGTTGCAGGATGGGTTTTAGCAATTCGGGATAGCGTTGTTCGAGGTCATCTGTTTTAGCTTTAGCTCCCCATTGAGCATAACAATAATAGGCATCTTGCATATGAATAGCAGCATATCTTTCTTTTCCCCAGTCTAGGTAAAATTTGGCAAATAGTTCATTAGCAAGCGCTTCCTCTTGAATATAACCGTTTTCTTTCGCTGCCGATATCGTTCGATCATACAGTTCTATTGCTTCTTCTTTTTGATTCAAAATTCGAGATTTTTCTGCTTTAATCAGTTCAAGTTTATGGATATAGTTCATGGGTGCATTATTCGCCCATTTTTCCATTTTTAATTGATAGGATAAGATTTTGTCGAATGCTATTTCTTTTTCTTCATTATCTAGGTGACAATAAAGAGACAGCCACGATAAGGTAGTATAGAAATAAAATATTGGTACAAATACCTGTCCTGGTATTCCTTCTAAATAGGATTCAACTTGATGAGCAAGTTTTGTAGCTTCCAGACTATTTCCAAATAGATAACAAAGAAATAGTTTATCAATGTAAAACAACGCCAGAGAACTAAAGTCATTTTCTTGTTCGTGAATAGGAACTTTTTTGTCTTCATCATATGCTTTTCCTTTTAACAATGATGGTGTTGTATTTCCTTCGATCAAATTTAGAACGGTTTGTCGATGAAGTTCGTTTACATTAAAAATCATCGTTTGTTGAAGTTTCTCAATTGCCCTACTGTAATGGAACATCGTTCTTTCCATTTCAATAAGATTGATTCCTAACACGAAAGAATGAGCGCAGTAATCATAGGCAGCAAAAGCTGCAGACTCAAAATCTCCCAATTCCAAACCTGTATTATAAGCCTCTAGAAGCAGGGGTAGGGTTGAATTGATATGTTTTTTCCAATGTTGGACACAAAGACAAACAATTTCAATTGTTTTAGCATAAAATTCTCGAGAATCGATTTTTTCTAAGAGATTGAGTGCCAAATTACCGAAGCGATATCCTAGATCGAGATCGTTAACAATACTACAAAGAATTAAGCCATAGTTGGCGTAAGCAGAAGGGGAAACATCCGTATTGCCGTAGGTTATTGATAGATATACCTGTTTGGCAATAAGGATAGGCAGTAAATTGGGCTGTCCTAAATATGCTGCATTTAAAAGACTCGAAAGAATGCGCATTACCAGTATTTGTTTTTTATCAGTCGATATTGGTAAATTGTTTAATGACTCTATACAATCGCGATCAAGTTTTTGTTCGACTTCTAATAAAGCACGATCTACATCACGATCGTTGGGATCGATAGGAAGTTTGACATCCAATCCTCCAAGAAATTCCAAGCCAATTCTCATCGCTTCTAATAGCTGATTTTGACTTATTAACATCTGAATTTTGATTTCACAACCCTTTGCTCTATCTAAGACATCTCTTGCGCGTTCGCAAATCTCGTTAATCGCAATCTCTGCTGTTGGGAAATCCCCTATTAAATAAGCTGTTTCCGAGTATAATTCAAATATCGATAAGGTAAATTCAAAATCTTGTTGCCAACAATCTTCTGATAGCAAGCACCGTGCAGTGTCAGCATATTGATGAGCGGCAGCATAAGCTGTGGAAAGTTTTGCTTTTTTTCCAGCAATAAAATTTAATTTTGCCAACTGATACTTCTCGGATAGTTGAGTAATGAGTTCCAGACCAAGATTAGTTTGGTTGACAATATCAAAAATTTTTTCTTCAATATCTCCATCAGTAGTGCAACTCAGCAATTGTCTGCCAATTCTTAAGTGAGTCGATTGTTTTCGTTCTTCACGGATCATAGAATAAGCAGCTTGTTGAACGCGATCGTGCAAAAAACGATAGCTAACGTTGGTTGTCTCACTAGGTTGGGAATCAATGTCCCCTTGGAAAAACTTATAGGCTTCTCCTATTGGGAGTAAAATACCTTCCTGAAGGGCACTCCACAGCTCCGAGGCGACTTCTTCTAAACCACTATCTCGTACGATTGCCAACGTCTCCAAATCGAACTGGTTGCCAATACAAGCCGCCAATTTCAACACCTCTTGCGTTTCTACGGGCAACTTCTGCAACCTTCCCGCCATAAATTCCACCACATCACCAGTCAGATAAGCATCTTGTACCTTAATCAGATCGCATTGCCAAGATCCCAAATTGCGATTAAATACAATTAATTCATCTTCATATAATCCTTTTAAAAACTGGGTGCTAAAGAAAGGATTTCCTTGGGTTTTACCATAGATTAACTTCGTTAAAGGAACAGCCAACTCCATGGTACAACTGAGAGTTTCCGCCACTAACCGATTAATATGATGTTGAGTCAAGGGAGCGAGAGTAATGGTTGAAATAGCCGCTTGTTGTTTCTCTAACTCTGCCAAGGTTAACATCAGGGGATGAGCTGGAAACACTTCATTATCTCGATAGGCACCCAGCAACAGTAAATATCCTGTATCATTATCTCCTATCAATACTTTCATTAGGTTTAACGATGCCGAATCTGCCCATTGCAAATCGTCTAAAAACATCACTAAGGGATGTTCTTTTGTGGTGAAAACTGCAATAAATTTCTCAAAGAGCAAGTTAAAGCGATTTTGGGCTGCACTACCGGAAATTTCTAGGACGGGAGGTTGTTGACCAATTACTTTTTCAAGTTCGGGGATAACATCAATGAGCACTTGTCCGTTATTTCCCACCGCTTCCAGGATTTGAGTTTTCCACTCTAGCAATTTGGCATCAGATTCGCTGATGATTTGCCCCATTAAGCTGCGGAAGGCGATGACAAAAGCAGAGAAGGGAACATTGCGGTTAAATTGGTCGAATTTGCCTTTGATAAAGTAACCTCGTTGCCGGACTATGGGTTTGTGGACTTCATTAACCACTGCCGTTTTCCCGATACCGGAAAATCCCGCCACCATTACCATTTCGCTTTTACCTTCAGCAACACGCTCGAAAGCATCAAGTAGTGCTTGAACTTCAATTTCGCGCCCGTAGAGTTTTTCAGGGATGATGAAGCGATCGCACAAGTCTCTTTCTCCCAATTCAAACGCTTCTATTTTCCCACTTTCTCTATATTGTGCGAGGCATTTCTCTAAGTCATATTTTAGTCCTAAAGCACTCTGATAGCGCTCTTCTGGATTTTTAGCCATCAGTTTGAGGACTAGCTGCGATAGGGTTGGCGGACATAAAGAACTGCCTAAGAGCGCCAACTCACTCAGGGGTTCCGGAGAGATGGCTATATGAGCATGAATCAGTTCTAAGGTATCATTACTGCTAAAGGGTAGAGTTCCCATCAGTAATTCATAAAATGTGACTCCTAGTGAATAAAAATCACTGCGATAGTCAATTCCTCGATTCATCCGTCCTGTTTGCTCTGGAGATAGATAAGCTAGGGTTCCTTCTAACAGATTAGGGGTTTGAACTACTTGGGTTTCTTTCGCTAACAGAGTAGAAATACTAAAATCAATTAATTTTACTTGTTTGGTTTCTGGATGAATCAGTATATTTGCGGGTTTAATATCTTTGTGAATAATCGAGTTATTGTGGAGTTGGTGTATAATTTCTGAGAGTTGGATAACAATATCTAGAAATTGAGAGAGACACAAGGATTCTCTTGGCTGATATTCGGCTAAGGATACTCCTCCCATATCTTCCATAATCATGGCGTAGCGGTTTTCGTATCGTTGGAGGGCATAGGTTTTGATGATGCCTTCTATCTCTAGGTTTTTGCTAATTGCATATTGATTTCTAAACTGAACCAATTCTCTAAAGGATGGATATTGATTGCGCATCAATTTGATAATGACAGATTGTTCATTCTCCACATTCTGAGCGCGATATACTAGGGTCCGGTCGCTTTCGTGAATGAGTTCTAGGGCTTGATAATTTGCGATTTTAATTGTTTTTGGCTCTGTCATTGGCTCAGTTTGTTTGTCGTTAAGTCTAATTTTTATTATATTAAGCCTAGTTTACTTCATTTTTTGGTGAAAGTCCAGCTAGTTAAGAATATTTACAGTTGTCTGTTTGAATCATTAGTGCAGTCGGAATGCTTGCTTGGTGGTTCTGGCTACAGTTGAAAGAAGTGCGAGATTTTATCTAGGAATCATAATGGTAAAAATTGTACCTGACCCAACCAGAGAATGACAGGTAATCTGACCACCGTGTTTTTATGTGACGATTTGATAGACGATACTGCTAACGCAACGCTTTCCTATCGGAATGCTCCGCAAACGCGTTTCATGTCGCGTAGCGTTAACGAAGTTGTGCGTTAGCTAAACGCCATCCCTAAACCTGTTCCTTTGCCTACTTCTTTGGTAGTAAAACCTTGCTGGAATATTTTTGCTTTTACATCTTCTGGCATTCCCATTCCGTTGTCGGCAATTCGTACTATTGCCTTCTGTTTATCCTCGCTTAATTCTGTCGTAATGATGTAACCGATTATAAACGACTCCAATAGAGTTATTGGCCATTTGAGATATGTTTTTCCTTTCACTTGCCCCTAGTAATCCACCCAAATAATGGCGGAATCCGGTTTTTTGAGGTGGGTTTTTCCAACAATCATCAAACTGTTTGCACCACTTTTCGATCGAATTTCTATAAATTCTTGTTATATGATAATATTTCCTTAAGTTAAAATGATATTAATTCAGCCTTTTTCCAAAATTAGATATGTAAACTATATTTTTATGATTAATCTTTTTGAATCGAAGAATCTTCTAATTATCAGAGAAACATTCCTTTCTTTATTGCCGATTGTTTTAGTTATGAACACATTAGTCCTTTTGAGTGGCTTGACTAATTTATTAGACCCTTCAAAGATGACAGTCATATCTGCGCATGACAATGAATTACATCGATTATACTTTTTTTTAAAACCTTTGTTTGTCAACTTATCCCTTAGTCATTTATTAGCAAGGGAAAAGTCTCTTGACTCAATTGGTACAGTTTTAATTGCCATGGTCTGTTTTTTTCGGATTTCTGGTTTCCTCAGTATTAATGAATCAAGTCAGCTTGTTTCTTCAAATGGTTCAATTCTTATCAGTATTCTCTGTACTTGGATTGCCATCACACTACTACAGTATTTTTCAAGGATTTCCCACTTTCGGTTAATTCGCAATAAGTCTAATATTAATCCTCGTCTCATAAATACATTCAACCTAATGATACCTGGTCTCTTAACTGTTTTCAGTTTTGAATTGACAAGGCAACTTCTGGGATTTATTGTTAAAATAGATATTAGTAACATTCAACTAAGAGAAATTAGTGGGATTCAAGAACTGATATTATATAAGCTAATTTCACTTTTTGCATGGTGTTTTGGTTTACATGGAGAACATAGTGCAGATGGTATATTTCGGCTGATCAATAATATTCCATCAATAGAAATATATGGTATTCAGCTTAAAGCATTTCATGATGTATTTATGAACATCGGTGGATCTGGGTCAACATTTATCGTTCCATTCCTCATTCTTTTTAACAAACCCATGACTCCTTTCAAATCTATTGCACAGTTGAGCTTAATATTTTCATTTTTTAATGTCAATGAGATACTTTTGTTTGGGTTGCCTATTGTTTTAAATCCACTATTTGTGATTCCGTTTTGTTTAGCGCCGTTTGTCAATATGATGATCGCTTTGACTGCCATTCATTTTGGAGCCTTTTCCATTTCTCTAAATCCCATACACTGGATGTTACCCCCGATCTACAGTGCTTATATTGCCACGAATGGATCGGGATGGGCAATCGTAACTCAACTGCTCTGCATTATAATAGATGGGTGTATTTATTTCCCTTTTTTGGTGTTAGCATCTCGCCAATATCGTACTCCTCTGCGTTTACTCAAACTATTTGGAGAAGATGCCTATAGCTTTATCAATGAAGAAATTGATCGTCAGCAAGAACGCCTATTTCTAGCTAAACAAAAGTCCGCACTAAATGATATGACTGCAGCGCAAAAGGTTTTGCAACAATTCCAGGGCGGACGATTTATACTGTACTTTCAACCAAAGGTAGATGCGGTATCGTTGAAGTTATTAGGTTTAGAGGCATTACTTAGATTTGAGGATTCAAGAGGAAAGATTGTGCCACCTACGTTTTTACCGATACTTTATCAGCAAGGTTTATCAAAGGTAATCGATAAAAAAGTCGTAAGCATGGTATTCTCGCAAATCTTACAATGGCGACGCATGGGATTACAAGTTCCTGCGCTCGCAATTAACTTTGATAAGGATTTTCTGCTAGATCGAAAAGCGATTAAAGAATTCATTAGTCAGGCAAATAAAGAGCAGATATGCTTTTATATTGAAATCACCGAACATACCTATACTGTAGAATGGGAAACGCTAAAATCGGTTATTCATCAATTGCGAGCGGCAGGTCATCGAATTTCAATTGACGATTTTGGTGCAGGGTATTCTTCGTTAAATAGTTTGTTAGTCTTAGAAGCAGATGAAATTAAATTGGATCGAAAGCTAGTTGTTGCTCATGAAATTGAGGCTGAACGAGGTCAAGTGTTGCTAGCATCTACTATACAGTTATGTCACGATCTCGGTTTTGCTGTAGTGGCAGAAGGAGTAGAAACATCTTTCCAATTACAGCTACTTCAACGCTATGGAGTAGAGGTTATACAAGGATATTATGTGGGAAAACCAATGCCTTCTCATGAAGTCTGTCGGTTATTTAGAAGCTATTGATGAAGTAAATCTAAATAGCCTATGAATAATATTTGGTTAACTCAAACTGATTTTAATTCGGGATTTTTACAAAATTGAGATTCACCCGATTGTGAAAAATTTGTGAAAGTTGCTGGAAAAATCATCTGCGCTATCAAAAAGCAATCGCTTTCGTTATTCTAGCTGATGGGCAATGCAATCGCAAATTCCGTATTCTGATGTACAGGTAATTGTCCCCTTATGTTTTTCGGTAATAATTTGGTGGGAGAGCGCCATGCCTAGACCCGTTGCTTTTCCTACTCCTTTTGTGGTAAATCCTCGATCAAAGATTTTCGCTTTTACCTCTTCGGACATTCCAGTAAAGAAAGGGCAGATTTTATCTGGGAATTATAATTGTAAAAATTGTACCTTCCCCAATTCTTGAATCACAACTAATCATACCACCGTGTTTTTCCGTAATGATTTGATGGGCGATTGCCATGCCCAAACCTGTTCCTTTGCCTACTTCTTTGGTGGTAAATCCTTGCTCGAATAGCCTAGCTTTTTTTACTTCTTCAGGCATTCCCCTCCCATTGTCAGCAATTCGCACTATCGCTTTCTGTTTATCCTCGCTTAATTCGGTTAGAATAGTAATCCGATTGGGTTCTTTTTCCATTTCGTTAAAAGTTTTTCTGGGATTACTTTCATCTAAAGCATCAATCGCATTCGCCAAAATATTCATAAATACTTGATTGAGTTGCCCCGGATAGCATTTTACTGGTGGCATATCGCCATAATTTTTAATGACTTCAATGGCCGGACGGTTTTCGTTGGCTTTGAGCCGATATTTTAAGATTAATAAGGTGCTGTCAATTCCATCATGTAAATTAAAGTCAGTTTTGCTGGCGGTATCCGTGCGGGAGAAGGTACGCAAAGATGTGCTGATGTTGCGAATGCGTCTGGTTCCTTCCTCAATTGATGCAATCATTTGGGGTAAATCCTGTCGCACAAATTCTAGGTCAATTGCATCAATTTTTGCTTCAATCTCTTCGTCGGTATCTGTAAGTTTCTGTTGATATAAGTCAATTAACTCGAACAAATTCTGCACATAATCCCGAGCAAATTGCAGGTTTCCGGAGATGTATCCTAAAGGGTTGTTGATTTCGTGTCCCACACCTGCAACTAAATTTCCCAAGGCTGACATTTTCTCGCTTTGCGCTAGGTGCAACTGAAACTGTTTGAGTCGGTCGAGGGCAATTTGCAATTCGCGAGTGCGTTCGGAAACGTTGTCTTCCAAGGTTTTATTCCACTGTCGTAATTTGATATGATTTTTTACTCTGGCTAGTAGTTCCTGTTCCTGAAACGGTTTAGTAATATAATCGACTGCTCCTAGATCGAAGCCTTTTATTTTACTTTCAATATCATTGAGTGCTGTCATAAAAATGATGGGAATTACTGCTGTTTCTGGATTGGATTTTAATTGTTCGCAGGTTTCAAAGCCATTAATTCCTGGCATTTGAACGTCTAGTAAAATTAGGTCTGGAACGTAATTTTTAACACGCTTTAGGGCGCGATCACCACTAGTTACAGCAGCAACAGTATAGCCAACAGAGGACAGTGTTTCAGTCACGACCTCTAAGTTAGTCGGCATATCATCGACGACTAAAATTTCGATATTATGCTCCATGAGCTGCTTCCTCACTTAAATACTGCTGTAATAGTTCCTCGATTTCTTCTGTTTGAAATTGTCTGGATAGTTGCAAAATCGTTTCAGCAAAAGCCGTATAAGCTTTGTCCGTATCCAGCAATTGCTCAATTTGCTCTCGTAACGCTTTGATATTGTCTCGTCGAGCCAAATCCAAGAATACTTTCAGAGTCTGAGCAGGGGGTAAAATCGCTTCATTCTGTAACGGTTCCAGCGATACCGACTCCTTGTCTTGGGATTCGCAGATCCAATCCAAGTTTAAATGAACGGAAATGAGCTGAAATAGAGATTTGGCATCCACTGGTTTAGCCAGAAAATCATCACCTCCTTTATTAAGGGAGCGTTGTCGTTCGATTGGAGAAATTGAAGCAGAAGAGACCAGCACCTTTATCTGTTTGAGATATTCAGAGGCGCGAATGCACTCTAAGAACTCGAAGCCGTTCATCACAGGCATCACCAAATCAGTAATAACCAGATCGGCTTGCTGGGAAAGGAGTTTATCCAATCCCTCTCGACCATTTTCTGCTTCAAGGATCTCAAAGCCGAGAGGTTCTAATAGATTTGACAATACGGCACGGTTTTCCCAACGATCGTCTACAATCAAAATCTTATGGCGTTTTCCAGCATACCCAATAATACGATCGCCACCATTCAAGAGACTAAGTTGTTCGACCCAATTTTCCGTCACCGGCAACTCCAGGGTGAAAAAGAATTCGCTGCCTTTACCAAGTTGACTTTTTACCTGGATACTACTTCCCATAAGTTGTAGGATGCGCTTGCTAATGGCAAGCCCGAGTCCAGTTCCTTCTGATTGCTTCTGGCGATCGCCCACTTGCTGGAAAGGTTGAAACAATCGATCCAGATTTTCCTGGGCAATACCGATGCCTGTATCAATGACTGCAAAAAATAGAGATACTTGAGTATCGGAGCGTTTTAGCAGCTCTACTCGCAGCTTTACGGAACCGCTATCGGTAAATTTAATGGCGTTACCGATCAAATTGAGCAATACTTGCCGCAGGCGTTTTTCATCGGCGATAATACCTTCTGGTAGGCCGGAAGTTGGTTCGTAAATAAATGCAATCCCCTTGGATTCGGCTCGGATTTTACACATTTCTATGACACTTTGCAGCAGAGACGGCAAATGCACTGCTGTTAGCAAAAGTTCGAGTTTACGAGCTTCGATTTTGGAGAGGTCTAAAATGTCGTTAATCAGTGTCAGCAGATGAGAGCCACATTGATAGATAACATTTACTCCCTCTTGCTCTTTAACCTTGATATTTTGAGAGCGTCCTAGAATTTGCGCGTAACCGAGGATGCCGTTGAGGGGAGTGCGCAGTTCGTGGCTCATATTAGCGAGGAAATCGCTTTTGGCTTGATTAGCGCGATCGGCACTCTGTTTAGCTTGTTTTAGCTCCACAGTACGTTCTTCAACGCGCTCTTCTAGAAGTTCATTGAGCTGTTTTAATTGCAGTTGCGCTGCCTTGAGAGCCTTCACATCCTGTAAATTTTCGTACCCTTCGCGACGCAACCAAATCGCCAAATAAGCCATCATGCCAACGAACGGTAAAAAGTAGGCAACGTGGATACTAAACATCAACCAAAAATGGGAGTTGGCGAAGACATAAATGGGTAAACCTAGGGTTTGAGTGTAGCCCAGGACGAGATGGTGCAAATAGATGAAGACCGTTGCTGCAACGATAGTTCGCCAGTCGCGGTAGTAGAGTAGCACACCGATCAGACCGAAGGCTGAGAAATGTGCTTCGGTCATGCCGCCGTTCTGATGGATAATTAGTCCAGTATAAATCATGAAGCCACAGCCCATAAATAATCGGGCCACTAGGGTGCCGGGATGTTGGCGCATCAACCAGATGGAAAGCAGTAGGGTGGGTAAACCGACGAATAAGACAGCAACGAATGTACCTTGCAATGGCGCGAGAGCTAGACACACGTTCAGGAGGAAGAAATTCATGCCAACCATAATGCGATCTGCGCGAACGCGGTATGGTTCTAATAGTTGGTCGAAAGTTGCCTCGATCATGAAAATGTTAGGCATGGTTATAACAGCTTAATATTTACAATAGACTTGAGTGACATTTTATTATTAGGACTCGTGTAAAAATAACCTGAACAGTTTTTCTGATGGAAGCTATATTTCACAATTTATCCTAGATAAAATTTGTACAACTTATTTTTATATGGCTTCTTATTATTTAGTCTAGTTTACTTCATTTGTTTCTCAAAGTCCAGTTAGTTAAGAATATTTACAGTTGTCTGTTTGAATCATTAGTGTAGGGGTAATGCTTGCTCGAACTCTCGCCACAATTTAAAGAAAAGGTAGATTTTATCTGGGAATAATAATAGTAAAAATTGTACCTTCTCCAACTTTTGAATCACAACTAATCATACCACCATGTTTTTCTGTTACTATTTGATGAGCGATCGCCATGCCCAAACCCGTTCCTTTTCCTACTCCTTTTGTGGTAAATCCTTGATCGAAGATTTTCGCTTTTACCTCTTCGGACATTCCAGTAAAGAAAGGCTAGATTTTATCTGGGAATAATAATAGTAAAAATTGTACCTTCCCCAATTCTTGAATCACAACTAATCATACCACCGTGTTTTTCTCTGACTATTTGATTGGCGATCGCCATCCCCAAACCCGTTCCTTTTCCTACTCCTTTGGTGGTAAATCCTTGCTCGAATAGTCTGGCTTTTACTTCTTCTGGCATTCCCGTCCCATTATCAGAAATTTGCACGATTGCATTCTGGAGGTCTTCGCTCAATTGAGTGCTGATTGTAATGCAATTGGGATTGTTTTTAATCTCGGGATAGGTTTTCCCTTCATTGCTTTCATCTAAGGCATCAATCGCATTAGCCAACAGATTCATAAACACTTGATTTAGTTGCCCCGTATAGCATTTTACTAGGGGAAGAGCGCCATAATTTTTAACCACTTCAATAGCTGGACGGTTTTCGTTAGCTTTGAGGCGATATTTTAAAATTAATAAGGTGCTATCTATCCCGTCATGCAAATTAAACTCGGTTTTATCCTCGATATCAGTGCGGGCAAATGTTCGCAGAGATGTGCTGATATTGCGAATGATATCGTATCCCTCTTGCATTGACGCAATCAGTTTTGGGAAGTCTTCAACAATAAATTCTAGGTCAAGGTCTTCGATTTTTTCGACGATTTCATCATCAAGGTGGGAATGTTTTTGATAGAGAGAAAGTCCTGCAAATAAATCTTGCAGATATTCTTGTGCGACCCTGACATTGCCACCGATAAACCCAAGAGGATTGTTGATTTCGTGGGCAATTCCAGTCACGAGATTGCCCAAGCTTACCATTTTTTCATTTTGTACGAGTTGCAGTTGTGCCTCTTCAAGTTGTAAGTATTTCTCTTTCAGCTCTTTATTTGCCTTTTCCAGTTCTTGATTGAGTGTCTTTAGTTGTCGATTTTGTTGGGCTAATTTTTGAGACTGAATAAAGTTAGTTTTTTGGAGCATTTCTCGCAAGCGAAAAAGTTGTAAATGAGTTTCAACGCGAGCTAAAACTTCTTCTGCTTGTACTGGTTTGGTAATATAATCTACTCCCCCCACGCTAAATGCTTTAACTTTATCAAATATTTCGTTTAATGCACTGATAAAAATCACGGGAATATCTCGCCATTTTTCATCTTCCTTGAGATACTCGCACATTTCATAACCATTCATTTGTGGCATCGTAATATCCAATAAAATCAATTCCGGAAGGAAATTTTTCATTCCCATTAGGGCTAACTTTCCACTGGGGAAAGCTCTAACTTCATAATCACGTTCCTCCAAAAGATTAGATAATAAATGTAAATTAGCAGGGGTATCGTCAACAACAATAATTCGACCATTATTTTCAATCATAATTAATCTTTTTCAGATAAAATATTCAAAATTTTTTCATACTCGAAGTTATAAAGACATTTTTGTAAAGCCTCTGCTAACTCCTCATGCTCCACAGCAATTTTCTCCACTATACCATTCATGGTTTTGCGGTCTGAACTCAGAATAGCATCCTTTAATCCTAGAAGCCATTCTTCGGGTAATGTCCCTAAATTTTCTGGCGTTAATATCTCTGTTGTGAGTTTGATTTCTTTCTTCTGTACTTCTTCATAGATAAACTCGACACCGATATGTTCGTGCATGGCTTCAAATATATCTTCTTCTCGAAATGGTTTCCTCATAAAAGCATTACACCCTGCTGATAAGACTACCGCTTTTTCTTCTTCTAGAACGCTCGCTGTCAAGGCTATTATTGCTGGTGCTTGTCCTTTTGTTGTGGCTTTGATTTTCTGGGTGGCTTCATAACCGTCCATCATAGGCATCCGCATATCCATCCAAATCAAATGAGGTTCCCATACCTCGAAAATTTCGATGGCTTCTTTGCCGTTGCTGGCTTCTTTGAGTTCAAATCCAAGAGGATTAAGCAATTTCACTAATAGTTGTCGATTCAGGATTTTATCATCGACGATCAGGATGCGATAGCGGGGTTGGTTGGGGGCGAGGGCGATGACTCTCTGTTTGGGTTTTTGGCTTTCTATGGCTTCGGCTTCGACTTCTTGTGCTTGAATTTCCCAACTAAAGGTTGTGCCTTTTCCCACTTGAGAGGTGACTTGGATATCCCCGCCCATCAACTGTACGAATTTACGGGATATGGGCAACCCCAAACCTGTTCCTTCTTGTGCTTGTTTGCCGGTTTCGGTTTGGACGAAGGCTTCAAATAGTTGGTCGAGTTCTTCCGGGGCAATTCCCGCTCCGGTGTCTTCCACGACAAAGGATATCCGTTTTTGTACGGAACTATCTGGGGTTTCGATGGGAGTTGCTCGCAGGGTCACACCTCCTGATTCAGTGAATTTGATGGCATTGTTGAGCAGGTTGATCAATACTTGGCGCAGTTTCATTTCGTCGGTGCGCAGGTAACGTGGGATTGTTTCATCTCTTTCGAGTAACAGTTGCAACCCTTTGCCGTCAGCTTTGAGTTGGAACATATCGTGAATGTCGTCGAGGAGTTGGTACAGGTCGAAGTTCTTTTCGTTGAGAGTGGTTTGACCAGATTCTATTTTAGAGAGGTCGAGGACGTTGTTGATGAGAGTCAGGAGGTGTTCGCCACTGCGGTAGATGATGCCGACGTTTTCTTGGTGCTCAACGGGGAGGGTTTGGGAGCGGGTCATAATTTGGGTGAATCCCAGGATGGCATTTAATGGACTTCTCAACTCGTGACTCATGTTGGCAATAAATGAACTTTTGGCTTGGTTAGCTACTTCAGCTTTTTCTTTGGCTATTTCAAGTTCAGAGGTTCGCTCTTCAAGTTCGGCGGTTCGCTCTTGCACTCGTTGTTCAAGTTGGGTATTAGCTTGTTCTAAAGCACTAAAGGATGCTTGCAAGCGATCGGACATTCTGTTGAAGGATGTGCCGAGATTCTCTAATTCAGTGATACCTCGAATGTCAACTTTGTGAATGAGTTGGCATTCATTGGCGATCGCCCCTGCGGATTCTTGCAAGCGCAAGATTGGCTTGGCTATCCACCCGGATGAGAACAGACCTAGAGTGGTTGCTCCTCCTAGAGCCAGCAAACAGAGAGCGATGGTTTGCCGACGGTTGGCATCGATCTGTTCCATGAAGTCTTTTTCGGGAATGGTGAGAACAATCAGCCATTCAATACCCCGCTCGTCTTTAAGGGGAGTTACTTGCAGAAATTGATGCTCCCCATCCAATTTAAAGTCGAGTTTTTTAGGAGTTTTGATTTGGTCTAACGCGTCGAATTGCCCTACAATATAGTTAGCACTGGCACGAGTTAACTTGTTCTGGCTTTCTGTTGCTGTGATTCTTTCTGTAACTGACTCTTGATTCTCTTTTTTAATCAGGAGGGGGGATTCACCTGTAGATGTGGCAACTAAAGAACCATCCAATTCAACAATAAACACTTGCCCTGATTTGCCGATTTTTAGCTCTTCCAAGAAATTGCTAATGTGTTGGAGGGTTATATTGACTCCAGTGACACCCTTTACAGTTTTAGAGTCTGCTTCAAAGACAGGAGTTACAGCAGCAATGCCAATTTTTGGCTGACTCACAAACACAAAGATGGGCGACCACACCGCTTTTCCAGTTTCAACTGCCGATCTATACCAGGGACGCTCCGTCGGATCGTAATTAGGGCTTTGAGAAAATACTCGTCCGAGTTCTCCTTGCTCGTCAATCTCATAAACAACTTGAGTGAAACCTGTTGATTGACCGGATAGGGTGACGATCATCTTCTTGTCATCCCCAACGATTTCCTTCTCTAAATCAAGATATTCTAATTTTTCATTAGCATAACCAATAACACTAACTGTATCGAATTGTTGAATTTGATTGAGGAAGTAACGTCTTAAGGGCAAATTAATATCAAGGGAAGAATCTACATCCAAATAACCTTGACGAATAGCATCTAGATTAATGCGAGTAACTTGGTGAGGAACTTCTAGGAAGGAAAGGACTGTTGCTTCTACCCGGTCAGTCAGTTCTTGTTTTAACTGCTCTACAACATTATTCACTGCTTGCCGTCCATTGCGAAAGGAGAACCAACCCACTAATCCCACCGCTGCAAAGATTTGCAAAATAAAGGGGATAATTAAAACCGAACGCAGGGGGAGTTGGAAACGACGCGGGGCAGTTGAGGGACTAGAGGGAGTTATTCGTTGTAACATCGGAGTTAAGTGTTGAAGTACATTGATAAAGTCCAGTTGACTTTTCATACAAATATCACTACCATTATTATGCAGGACTACTCACATAAAATGTTCAAGATTTTTTCATACTCGAAGTTATAAAGACATTTTTGTAAAGCCTCTGCTAATTCCTCGTGCTCCAGAGCAATTTTCTCCAAAAAAGCATTCATGGTTTTGCGGTCTGAACTCAGAATAGCATCCTTTAATCCTAGAAGCCATTCTTCGGGTAATGTCCCTAAATTTTCTGGCGTTAATATCTCTGTTGTGAGTTTGATTTCTTTCTTCTGTACTTCTTCATAGATAAACTCGACACCGATATGTTCGTGCATGGCTTCAAATATATCTTCTTCTCGAAATGGTTTCCTCATAAAAGCATTACACCCTGCTGATAAGACTACCGCTTTTTCTTCTTCTAGAACGCTCGCTGTCAAGGCTATTATTGCTGTTGCTTGTCCTTTTCTTGTGGCTTTGATTTTCTGGGTGGCTTCGTAACCATCGATCACAGGTATCCGCATATCCATCCAAATCAAATGAGGTTCCCATGACTCGAAAATTTCGATAGCTTCTTTACCATTGCTGGCTTCTTTGAGTTCAAACCCGAGGGGATTAAGCAATTTCACTAACAGTTGTCGATTCAGGATTTTATCATCTACGATCAGGATGCGATAGCGGGGTTGGTTGGAGGCAAGGGCAATAACTTTCCGTTTAGGTTTTTGACTTTCTACGGCTTCGGGTTCGACTTCTTCGACTTGAATCTCAAAACTGAAGGTTGTCCCTTGTCCTACTTGAGAGGTGACTTGGATATCACCACCCATCAACTGCACGAATTTGCGAGATATGGGTAAGCCCAACCCCGTTCCTTCTTGTGCCTCTTTGCCGATTTCAGTTTGGACGAAGGCTTCAAAAAGTTTGTCGAGTTCTTCGAGGGCAATTCCGACACCAGTGTCTTCCACGGCAAAGGATATCCGTTTGAGCTGGGAACTCTCTGGAGTTTCGATAGGGGCTACTCGCAGGATCGCACCTCCTGCTTCAGTGAATTTGATGGCATTGTTGAGCAGATTAATGAGGACTTGGCGCAGTTTCACTTCATCAGTGCTAATGTAGCGGGGCACGCTTTCGTCTCTTTCGAGTAACAATTGCAACCCTTTACCGTCGGCTTTCAGTTGGAACATATCGTGGATGTCGTCAAGGAGTTGGTACAGGTCGAAGTTCTTTTCGTTGAGGGTGATTTTACCAGCCTCAATTTTGGAGAATTCGAGAACATTGTTGATGAGGCTGAGGAGATATTCTCCACTGCGGGAGATGATGGCAAAGTTTTCTTGGTAGTCGCGGGGGAGGTTTTGGGAACGGATCATAATTTGGGTGAATCCCAGGATAGCATTTAATGGAGTTCTCAACTCGTGACTCATATTGGCAATAAATCTGCTTTTGGCTTGATTGGCAACTTCGGCTTTCTCTTTGGCAACTACAAGTTCAGCATTGGTTTTTTCGAGGGTTTGAAAAGCTTCTTTTAATTGAGCAGCCATGCTATTGAATGATTGAACTAATTCTCCCAATTCATCGTGACGTTTCAAATGAACGGTGCGCTTCCATTTGCCTTGAGCAATATCTTTAGCTGCCTGGTTCAAGGCAATTAAAGGACGAGTCACCCAACGAGCTGTTAAAATTCCTATTGTGGCAGCAATAATCAATGCAATAATACAAAGAATGATTGTTGTTCGTGTATTCTGATTAATTTGTGCCATAAAATCTGCTTCTGGAATAATGACGACAATTAACCAGTCCAAACCTTTGGCTTTGGGATCTTCAAAAGGAGTAACTTGGAGAAAATAGCGTTCATCATCGATCAAGAATTCGAGATGTTGAGATTTTTCAATCTCGTTTAAATCGCCAAAATGATTTTGTAAATAATTTGCTGTCGATCGGATCGTGGGAATTTGACTATTAGTTGCATTGAGACGCACTAAATCTTCTCCTTGGCTCAGAAATGGCTCTTCTTCTGTTGAAGAAGCAACAATATTGCCATCGCGTTCGATAATAAAAATTTTTCCCGTTCGACCAACACGCAAATTTTTGAGAAAATCACCTATTTCTTCGAGAGTAATATCAATTCCCGTTACACCCAATAATTTTCCCGATTGGTTATAAACCGGTTTTGAGAGTGTCATCCCCAAGGTTTTATGAGAGAAGAAAATATAAAGACTCCATATAGAAATTTGAGATTGAAATGCTTCTTGATACCATGGTCGCAATCGCATTTTATAGTTAGGACGACCACTAACTTTTTTCGTGGGACGACCTCGAACGTCGATCGCATAGGATTGAAACTCTCGTTGAGTGGTTAATGGGTCGGATATCTTGTAGACTAATTTTCCATCTGTTCGTCCTACTCCGATATACTTTTCTTGTTCGTGTATGCCAATTTGAATGGTATTAATTTTTGGAGTTAATTTAACTTGTTTCCAAAAGTAATCTCTGATTTTTTCCGGATTTTCGACATTGAGAATATTGATATTAAAAGCCGAATCATTCAATGTATTGATAGTGTGAGGAATTTCCAGATAGTCACTAACATACTGCGTTGCTCTTGACGTTATTTCTTCCCGGAGTTCTTGAGTGATTTCACGGATCGCTTTCTGACTATTTTTAAATGACAAATAACTAACTATTCCAACCGCAGAAACAATTTGGAGAATAAATGGGATAACAAAAACTGTGCGAAGAGAAATAGAGGAAAAGAGTTTTTTCATTTTTTTATCCTTATTTTCAATCATAACTAATATCATGTCCGGATAATCAGTAATAAAAATTTTTTTGTTTGTAGTAGGGCTTCAGCCCGATTTATACTTAGGGCTTTAGCCCTACTACGAACCTTAATTATAACTATTCAACCGGACATGATATAATAGAATTATTGCAGAAGTCAGGGAATAGAGAATAGGGAATAGGGGGGATAAAATTGTTGATTTTATATTTTGAATTTGTTTAATTAAAAATTTGGCAAGAGGTTTAATCTTTTTCAGATAAAATATTCAGGCGTTGCTGAAACACGGTATGATTTGATAATTTGGGATTGTTTGAACTACTTGTTAATATTGACTGTTCCCAGTTAAGTGTTCCCTGTTCCCTATTACCGATAAACTTACTTTCATACCTTAATTCAGCAATGCCAATATTCAATATTTTTTCATACTCGAAGTGGCTTTGTTGCATGAATGTTGCGATATAGCTGCCGCACTTGCTCCGCCAACGCAAACTCCCCCCATAAGAGAAGTTAATTAGAATTCTATTTTGTAGCTTTCTGGTTTAGAGTTCTGTATCATATAGCGCTACGCATTAAGGTATTTGACATTTATAAATCCTCAAATCCTTTGATAGTCTCCTGTTCCCAGTTAAGTGTTCCCTATTCCCGATTCAAGTAGCGCTATACGATTAAGTACAGCACATTGTATGAACAACTCCACTGCCTGATTATCAAATTTTCGTCGTCGTAACTTGCCCCCAAATATCACTTTTAGTCTAAACATTGTCGTTTCAGATAGGGAGCGCCTATGGTAGCCACTTTCACCCTTCCATAATAAATAAGAATTAGCAGAATCTAAAAAAGTCATAATTATTGCAGCAGGAGGTAGTAGATAACCAAAATTATTACCCTTATAACAAATTATATTAACATTAACAAACCTTTTGAGATTTGACAAAATTTCAAATGCTAGAAATTTAATTTTAAGTAATTGAAACAACCGTAAATGATAATTTTAATTAAATGAGTTTGTAAATTCTATCACAAATGAAGGCTGGACAGGAGAATAGTGAAAAGGACGAGTAACAGATTACTTTTGCCCTCTGCCTTGGGCGTAAAGCTATATTATACTTAAGTAACTTAACTAAAATAATTAACATTCTGATGATTACTAACGCTGTAAAAAATTCCTACAATACCCCTTTAAGTGCAGGTGGAACAGACCCAGAATATTTTGATTGGCAAGAAGTTTGGTATCCAGTTCATTATGTGGAAGACTTAGACAAAACTAAACCTACACCATTTACATTATTAGAACTAGATATTGTGATTTGGTGGGAGGAAAAAACAAGTCAATGGCGCGTATTTGAAGACCAATGTCCTCATCGTTTAGCACCTCTTTCTCAAGGTAGAATTAATGAAGCTGGATGTTTAGAATGCCCCTATCATGGTTGGGCATTTTCCGGAACAGGAAACTGTGAAATTATTCCTCAACAAATTGCAGGAGGAGAGGCAGAAAAATCATCAAGAGCAAAAGTTAAATCTCTACCTACAAAAGTTTGTCAAGGTCTTTTATTTGTCTATGCAGGAAAAGTAGAAAATGCAGATCAAACACCTATTCCTACAATTGATGTTTTAGATGAAAATTCTAATGAATGGATTTGTTTAAATACTTTTCGGGATTTGCCTTATGATGCTTTAACATTAATGGAAAATGTTTTAGATTCTAGTCATATTCCTTACACTCATCATCGTAGTGTGGGAAACCGTGCTAATGTTGCTCCTGTAGAATTAGAAGTAGTAGAATCTGGAAAGTGGGGTTTTAAAGGAGTCTGGGAAGAAGGTCCGAGAAAAGGAACTTTGGGAAGACAAGAAACTACTTTTATTGCTCCTGCAATGATGTGGCATGACCTTACTTCTAAACAATTTGGTCGCACATTAACAGTTGTATATGCAACACCTATTCGTAAAGGAGAATGTCGTTTATTTGCCCGTTTTCCTTTTAAATTTTCTTCCCCCTTACCAAAATTTTTTATTCAATTAAGCCCCCGTTGGTATTCTCATATCGGGCAAAATGGAGTATTGGAAGATGACCAAATATTTTTACATCATCAAGAACGATACTTAGAAGCAAAGGGCGGTAGCGCTAATTTTGCCAAAGCTTTTTATTTACCGACAAAAGCAGATTTATTTGTATTTGAATTACGTTCTTGGGTGAATAAATATAATGCTCAATTATTTCCTAATGCAACTTTAAGTTCTGCTCTTGACTCAGAAATATTATTAGACAGATATCATTCTCATACCAAAAAATGTAGTAGTTGCCGCACTGCTTTAAGAAATTTACAACGGATAAAAATTGGGGTAATACTTGCCACTTCAGTTATGTGGGTAGTTATCCTTTTATTACTGTTAATATTGGATAATTTTAATATAACGTTGATGACTTTTTTGATTTTAAGTTTACCTGTTGGAGTTGTTTCTTGGTTGGCGTTAAGTAAATTAGAAAAACAGTTTTATAAAGGCCGAGAAATACCTCCAAGAAATTTACCAAATAATTGACATTTATCTATATAGAACCCTCACCGGAGTAGGTCGCTCGGTGAGGGTTCCCTCAATTACTAAAACCGTATTTTTAAAAGTTTTTCACCTATTTCTTCCCTTGATCTGATAACTCCCTACCCCCTAATATTATGTTCGTTTAAATAGTTATTATAATTAAAGTTCGTAGTAGGGCTGAAGCCCGAACTTTAGATAGGGCTTCAGCCCTACTACAAACAAAAACTTTATTATAAGTAGACATCTCCGAAAATTAAAAATCAAATCAATTCTCATTCATAAATTATCTATACTTTCTTCCTGTTCCCTGTTCCCAGTTAAGTGTTCCCTCTTTTCCGGAGATGTCTAGTGATTATCCGAACATGATATAATACCATTTCTCAAAAACTTTATCTATTTCAGAGTAGGGTCGGAGGGGAGTAGGTAGGGACATTGCATGCAACGTCAGTACGGGAGAAGTAAAAATAAGAATAATCGACATTAACCAGCCAGTAATTCTCAAAAAAGTTATTCTGCCTGTCTAAATTACTTAATAATTGAAGTTCCACCCAAGTATAGTATTAATGCATGGTAATTGGTATAATTCCTAAACTGTTGCCTATTGCCTGCTATATCAATCTTTGACATTGAGAAGCGAATAAAGACCGCTTCAAAGTTACCTCAAATCTGACGATCGCTACTCAAACAAGGAAGATATTTGTCAACAATTTTCTCATTGAGAATCTGCCTTTTCTCAGACAAGTTAATTTGCTGCGGTTGTTTACAGCTACTACGCTCTAAATCATATGTAATGATAGTATCAATTAAATAGCTGAGTTCTCCGTAATTTGTCATTTTGAAATTTTCCTTGAGTTCGTCATATTATTAGTATCAGTTATTTTTGGGTTTTAAGCGGTGATATCTATCCTCAGAATATGTGAAATTGATCCTAGTAAATTAATGAAGCACATCAGTAGTTATGATGAGCTTAGTAGGATTTTTAGGTGACAATTTTCAAGTTTCTGTGTGATTTAACTCACTACCTAATTTTAGTTATCACTTATCAGTTAAGTAGTCGTGCAAAATAAATTTCCTAGTTGAGAGAGGGAACAGGGAACAGGGAACAGGGAAAAGGGAGTCAATAGGATGTGTAATTAATTTTGCATAGGAACTTATATGATATTCGCTAAAACACTTATAATCAGGTTCGTAGTTGGGCTTTAGCCCAAAGATACATATTTAGGGGGCTAAAGCCCAACTACAAACAAAGGCTTAATTATAACTAATTATGGGAACGTGATATTATCAGTCAATAAAGTTCAGTTAAGGATTTTTTTTTGCACTTATGTAATCTGAAAAGCTACCAATCATGGTTCCATACCTTATCAGTTTTGGTCTTATCTAAACCTTAGAATTATATCAAATCTGGTATTCGTAAGGGTTGGGAGACCAAACCCCTACCAAACTTGGAGTTTTTGCCAATGGGGATTTGAGCTTATCAGTACCGACCGCTGAAGTCAAAGCCAAGAAAATCCAAAATTTCCTTTTTTTATCTCAAAACGCTGTAAATCCTTTCTCAGACTCAATCTGTCGAACCACAGTCAACGCTGAATAAGACACTCCCGCTGTACCCTCTCCCGGATGAGTCGAATCTCCCACTAACCACAAATCCTGAATCGGAGTTCGATTAGCAATCCCAAAGGGTCCGAAAGTTGTCAGACGCTGACCGACACCACCAACAATACCTTCATCCCGTGCTGTAAATTTGACAAAAGTACGAGGTGTGGCAGCTTCCTGATAGACTATTGTTTCTGGTTTTAAATAAAAATATTCACTCAAACGAGCGATCGCTTCTTCTGTATATTTCTGCTTTAACTCCTGATAATTTTGGCAATGTCGCCAAATTTGAGTATCGGTAAAACTTGATGCAGTAATTGTCGCTTTACCAGTGGGAGCGCGACCGTCTCCCGGATGACTTACTGAGACAAACAAAGAATTATTTTCCCCAATAGGGCCATCATAATCATAGAAAAATTGCAAGTGGGGCGGGCAGTTTGCTGGAATAGCACTTTCATCGACTCCTAAATACACCACAAATGCACCCCACGGGGAAGGGAGTTTATCAACTCGGCGTTTGTAACCAGGTATTGGGTGTAATGTTTGTGGTTGATTTTCATCTCCCACTAATTTTACTAAGTTTTGCACAGTGACATTTGCCACAACATGGTCGGCATTTTCTATCCAAGTTTCCCCAGTTTTCTGATTTCTGACTCTAATACCAGTCGCTTTGCCATTATCTATATATATATGTTCGATGGTATGACCCATAAACAATTTACCTCCATCTCTTTCTAGAGCTGCGACTAGGCGATCGCTCAAAACCTGCATACTTCCCTCTAGATGGTACAAACCTTGAGGAGCTTGAGAAACAGCTAAAGCAGTCGCAGCGTAAAGTAAAGCAGTTTCCTCCGTACCAACTTGAGAATAAAGTTTCAGTTGTAAATCTAGAAAAGTTTTCAACCGTAGATTATCATTTAAGCCATACAACCGTAACGCATCTGCCACCGTCATTAAAGTAAATGGCACTGTAATTAGAGTATCCGGACGCACTGCTTTTACTAACTGCCAAACATCCCAAATATTTCGCGGTGGCAAAACTGGGTCGCGTCCTTGAAATTTCCAACTTGCCTCAAACAATTTTGTCATTAATTGCCAAAAGGGTTCGCTACCAGGAAATTGCCGTTGTCTTTCTTCCTGCCATTTGTGGGGGTCGCGCCAAACGTTAATGGGTTCGGTTTCGCCAGGGAGAAATACGGCGCAGGCAGGGTCGCAATGGATGGCGTTCGGGATGTCTATTTCCAATTCTGAGAAAATCCGGTGATGGATGCCACCAGGTTCTAAACCTGCGACTTGAGTTGCGCCAACATCGAAAGTAAAGCCCCGCCGTTTGAAAGTTGAGGCGCAGCCACCGGGAATGATGGCTTGGTCAAATATCTGGACTTGGTAGCCTCTGTGGGCCAGTAAAGCTGCTGTTGTCAGGCCGCCAATACCTGCACCACATACCACAACTTTTGATTTTTGTATAGTCTTTTTAGAGAACATGGGATAATTATTAACATTTTTTAACTAAATATTAATATAATCTGTCCTTTTAGTTAATGGCAAGGATATGCAGTTCTAGCTCCGAGGATTTCCAGAACCATTCTGAGAAACCTACAACCAGATGTTGATTATTCCAAATATATAATACCAAATAAGGATTAGCTTCTAGTTATCATACTATTAAGCAAGCGATCGGTGATACAGAAGATGATCGGCTAGATTCTGCGGTGTTTATCTCAACGTTAGTTGAAGACCCGCGCTCTCCGGTCAGGGGATCTCAGAGATGGGAAAACCAAGCAATTTGCGGTTTTTAAAGTAATGTGCTAAACTATATATAATAAGGCTTTTTGCCTAGCAATCTATAGGGGATTCCTCGGATTGGCGATGTACTGCAGAGTGACCGTAAGACCGAAAAAAGGGAAAGGCAACGCAGGCAGGTGCTAGAAGCAGAAACCCCCTATCAGCGATCTTAGAGAATCCCGGTTGTCGTGCAAGCGCAACGTCGGGACAATTTCAATGAGGTCAAAAGTTTTAAAGAAACTGCAGATGTTCCTAACAATAATGTTGCCGAACCCGATCTAGTTATTGGGTTCTTAACAGTTGGTTTGGCCGGTTTGTTGCCCAAGAAACAAATCAACAAAGCGGTATAACTAATGTCTCTTACTAAAAATATTAAATAGCGATCACTGTCTGCTGTTGAGAGCGATAGTTTTTAATGGATATTTTAAATCGCTGGTTATTTCTAAAATAGTCAGGATAAACTATATCAAAATCAAATCTGGATAATTAGTTACTGTAAGTCTACAGTGACGGGAACGGAGTGGAATTAAGCAATCCCAAGTTTTGAGAGATTGCTTTCCTTTGGTTGCAGTTGCAATGACAATTATTCAACCGTACTTCATATCATAAGTATTTGGTGATTCTGGTGTTCCCAGTTCCCTATTACTACTTATGATATCAAATCCGGTAGTATTAGTATAAAAAAAGCTACTTCTCCCTATTATCTTGTATCTACCTTGTCTTCCCTTGTTCCCTAAAACCTAGAACTTTCTACCTCACGACTATGAGAAGTGCTATATAATTTATGTTATCTAGGCATTTTTTATCACACTTATGACTATCAGTCAATAAAAAACTGTTGTAGTTAATTGAATCTTCACATTAGTGGGTGTTTTTTTTAAAGATTTGGTGAAATATTGTTGTTTATTCAAAAAATACCTGAATTCACTGAGAACAGTTGATAAATTTATAGTGGAAAACACCAGTAATTCTACTGTGGAAAAATCAAGTTATGACTATTTCAAAATTAATCAAGAAACTTTCAATGACTCTCGCCGGATCAACTCTAGCTTAGAGGATTTCTATAACTCCCGACCGTGATAAGTCTAAGAAAGGATATATTGCAATATTGCAATCAGACCAATAGTCGATTATGAAGATTCGGTAAAATTCTGGAAAATTAATTCAAAAGTAATCCGGTTT